>JALSOD010000228.1 GCA_026986655.1 Caldifarciminota bacterium
AGATAAGAAAAGGAGAAAAGATTGCCCTTGTAGGTCCATCTGGTGCTGGAAAGAGCACTATTGCGGATCTCCTGCTAAGATTCTATGAGCCAACGAAAGGTCGAATTCTGATAGATGGGCTGGACCTCAAAGAATACGATCTAAAAAGTTATAGAAGGAAAATCTCTGTTGTTCCACAGGAAACTTTTCTCTTTGATGGCACAATTTATGAAAATATTGCCTACGCAAGACCAGATGCAACAGAAAATGAGGTCATAGAAGCTGCAAAAAAGGCGAAAGTACATGAATTTGTGATGAAGTTACCCAAAAAATATGGAACATTTATCGGTGAAAGAGGTGTTAGAATCTCAGGTGGGGAGCGTCAGAGAATTGCAATAGCACGTGCTATTTTGCGGGATCCAGAGATTCTAATTTTAGATGAAGCCACATCTTCTCTGGATTCATATTCTGAAGAAATTATAAAAAAAGCCCTCAGTGAACTGCTTGTTGGGAGAACAGCCCTCATTATCGCCCACCGTTTATCAACCATTTTGAATGCAGACAAAATAATAGTTATTAACAAAGGAGAAATCCTTGATATTGGGAAACATAAGGAACTTTACGAAAGATGTAAGCTATACAGGGAACTTGCAGATCTCCAGTTTATCTCTTCGGGGGTACTTTGATATCTTGATAAATGCAATTAAAGCGCCGATTCGAGAACTAAATTGTATTGAGTATTGACAGGCAATAGAAAAACTTTAAAATTAGCCCTGAGATGATTAAAGCACAGATTGTAAGGAAGCTCGAGAGTGTAAAAGATCCTGAACTCAGAGATGTCTTTATTTCCTTCCTTGAAGAAGTCGAGAGAATGATTGGTGAGACCATTACAAGGAAGGAATTCCTTGAATTTGTAGAAAAAACTCAGGAAAATTTCGACAAAGTCTGGCAAGCCATTAACGAGCTAACCCGCCGCGTCAATGAACTTGCTGAAGCCCAAAAAAGAACCGAAGAAAGACTCAATGAGCTAACAGAAAGAGTAAATTCACTCGCTGAAGCTCAAAAGAAAACCGAAGAAAGACTCGATAAGCTAACAGAAAGAGTAAATTCACTCGCTGAAGCCCAAAAAAGAACCGAAGAAAGACTCGATAAGCTAACAGAAAGAGTAAATTCACTCGCTGAAGCTCAAAAGAAAACCGAAGAAAGACTTAATGAGCTTGCTGAGGCTCAGAAGAAAACTGAAGAAAGACTTAATGAACTCGCTGAGGCACAAAAAGAAACTGAGAAGAAGCTTGCAAAACTTATAGGAGAGCACCAGAAAACACGTGAGCAAATTGGTGGATTGTCTCACTCTATTGGATATCTTCTTGAAGACAGGGCTTATAAAGGCCTACCAGGAATTCTTAAAAGAAAATATGGTATCGAGGTAACAGAACCTTTAAGGAGAGACTATGTTAAAATTGGGAGAAACCGGTACCTTGAGATCAATATAATCGGTAAAGGTAAAAAAGACGGGAGAGAAATTTATATCATTGGAGAATGTAAAACACAACTGAAGAAAAAAGATGTTGATAAATTCTTGAGGCACATCAAGGATATTGAAGACTACTTTAAAGGAGACAAATTTCTGGTGATCGTTGCATATCAGGCCTCTCCACCTGTAACTGATTACATCAGGGAGAAGGGGCTTAATTTTGTCTATTCCTACGAATTACCTATTTAAATACTGACTCAATCCGAATATCTAATACGAAATTTCTTTACCTCAACGAAATCTGTCGTTTTTTTTGTGACTACTTATTACCCCATTTTGGTTTTGAACAATTCGCGTAGAGTTCTGATTTTTATCTCAAATTCAAGCCTCTCAAGATTGTTAAATGCGTCCTGAAGTGTCTTCCCATAGGTCACAACTCCGTGCTTCTGTAGAATAAGTACGTTATACTTTGGGGCCTTTTCACGAACGAGCTCTGCAAGTTCAATGGTTCCTGGCTCTTTAAAAGCGACGAAACCAAATTTCCCAATGAAATTTTTCATTTCCGGTAGAATAGGCTCGTATTCTCTTGGCATTTGTAACGAAAAAGCTGTTGCGTAGGGTGGATGAGCATGTACTATTGCTCGAACATCGTCTCTCACTTGATATATAAAGATGTGCATCCACTTCTCCGATGATGGTTCATTAACACCATAGAGTTTCTCACCTTCACGTGAGATGATTACAAGAGATTCTTCATCAATTTCTCCCTTTCTAAAACCAGCCGGAGTTATAAGAATGCTTCCATCATTAAGAAGGATACTTAAATTCCCATCTGTTGCTACTGAATAACCTTTCTGACACATTAGATGGGCGTATTTGACAAGTTCCTTTCTATGATCCATAGATGGATTATTATAAAGGATTAATTAAGGGGAGTGGTGGGCACCGCCCACCACTCCCCTATTGGGAGGTGACCCGATTTACCCAGAGGAGATCTACTCTTCTATCTCCATGTACTTCACTATTTGTGACCCTTTACCATTTCCGAGTTCTACAGAAGAAGTATCACCTGTATCTGTTGAAATTACCCATAAATAATTCTGCTGCTGCCAGCTTGCCACACTCACATAAATTTTTGAGGCATCAGAATTTACATCTATTCCCATAAATCCCATGCTGGCAGGAGCATCTGTATACGTGGTAATTACTGATAGTGTGTTCAAATCAATTACAGTGGGAAAGTAGGAATAGCCAGTAAGATATCCCTTGCCATTTTTCACAACAAATGCCCCGGGTGTCCCATCAAGTGAGAGAGAATCAATGATAGATAGTGAGTCAGGCCCTATTTTATACACATTTCCCCCATTTGCGTAATCGCCACCAGCAACATAGAGATATTCGCTATCCGTTACTATTAAAGTCGGATTTACAAACAATTTCACACTATCAATCTTTGCAAGGTCAGGGGTGTATTCATAAAGATATCCTGTGTCTGGCTGATAAGTAGACCTGTGATAAAAAGAAGCCACTACAAAAAGTTTCCCATCGAAGAAAAGAACACCCTCGGGTGACACTCCAGCGTCTGCGGAATCAACAATTATACCACTACTGTTTAGCTTATAAACTTTATCGAAAGTGTAGGATGTAACATAAAAATTGGAACCATCCCATGCAATATCCCAGGGATTCGATCCCACAGGGAGAACAAAACTGTCCACCACTGTGTTCTCGTGATAATCTATCTTCTGAATCATCGGAATCCCACCAAAGCCTGAATTCACCAGATACAAGTAATCTCCAAATTTCTTCAGAACATTAGGGGTAGTTCCTGTAGTTATTACATTTGTATCAAGTTCGCCTGTTTCAACATTGAAAATATCAATTGTTTCAGCCCCTCCATTGACAATGTAAACAGCTTTATTGACCTTGACCGTGGGGGCTTCCGTCTCCTTACTACAGGAAGTGGCAAAAATTACAATCGCCACCAGTGCTATACCAATCACTTTTTTCATTTTTGACCTCCTTTTATATCTTTTTTCTAAATTTAACGTGCCATTCCCTCCCCGGCGCCGGGTAACCACGCAACAGCAAATAGTACTTATCTGTCAAATTTGTGACATCAAAGGAAATTGAAAAGGATTTGAAGGGAATTCTAAAAAACATGTTTAATAAAGTGACAGCCGGTAATTTCTTTGGTCCGGTTAGCCTCTCATACCTATCACCAATGTATTCCACATTAAAAGACACCCACTTGATCCCCGCTGTGAAGCTCCATGAAAGAAACGGATAATAAATGAGATTCACATCCGATTTGACATTGTCTATAAACTCCACAGAAGTAACAATCTTAAAAAATTTAAACTTCACACTCATGTTTCCATCAACTCCGTAAATGGAAACGTTCCTCAAATTCATCGGACGCCACCTGCCATTGTCTCCAGGCACCCATTTAATCAGATCTTCATAACGTCTCCAGAATCTGGAGATCGATGTAGACACGAAATTTAAATTTTTCTTGAATCCCAATTCGTACTCAATAAGTCTTTCATCCTTTAAATCTGGGTTTCCTTCGGCATACTGTGTCTCTGGCCAGTAAAGATCGTTGTAAGTAGGTAACCGATAACCTGTGGAAACCGAAACGTATGGACCAGGTTTTGTTGAAATTCCTGCAAAAAACGACTTTCTCAGCTCACCGGTCTCAAACCAAAAATCCCCAGAGAATGAGACGATGGGCACGAACCATCCAAAATCCATTGAATAGTTAGCAGCGAGACTCAAAGAGGTTCTACTATGATTACCCAGTGAAACAGATGTAATTCCTTCTCTTGAAAGCTCTATTTTTGAAAAAGCAAATGGTTTGTAAATAATATGGAAATTGTAAGTTTCAAATGAGCTACTATTCAGGGATTCAGGTTTGTACGTAAACCAGTTTTTGTATGTAAGTATTTTAAACCTCTTATAATTTAGGCGTGAAATAAACATCGTTTCGAAAATCGAATCCCTACTGGATGTATATCCTCCGGGGATTATTGGAATTCCTCTCGCAGAGGATCCTATGCCAAAGAATCCCGATAAACTTGAGTTACCGGTCTCTAAAAATGCGAAGATCTTCCTTCTCCCGGCATTTTTTATCTTCATCTGGAGATCAGGGGCCCTTAAAGTGTACTGAGAGGGTGTAAATTCATAGGCAGCTCCCGTCTTCAGATAGAATTTTCTCCCGATAAGCCCACTCTTAAAACCTGAAAGGGAGAAATATCCATCTTCCCCTGTTCCGATACTGATGAAATTGACATCAGCTGGCATCATTATATTTACAATACCCCCCATAGAATTGTATCCGTAAAACGAGGAGTTACCTGTCAATAGAACTTCAACGGAGGAAACAATATCCGACGGTAAAAAACTGAAATCAAAGTATCCGTTCTGTGGATTTTTCACAGGAATACCCTCGAACATTATTTTTACCTCTTCCATACCCGATCCACGAATAGAGATGCCCGTCATATTCAAATAAGAACGTGGGTAAACACCGGGGAGAGTTAGGAAATTTATCGTGGGTGAGGCGAAACGGTAATTTATAACCCTATAGGTCGCAGGAAATTTTTCCTCAACAATTCCATGAGAAACTTTACCTTTCACATAGATTGGTGAAAGGATAAAGCTTACTTTGGTTGTGTCAGCGGCAATTATTAAAGCCAGTAAAAATGCAAGCATATCCGATCCTCGAAGGACCGGCCTCAAGGGGATGGTAGGTTACGCCTGCCTCAAACCCCCGGAGGCGGCCAGAAATGCGTTTCTGGAGTAGGTCTCCCGGCTCGCAGGTACCGATTTTCATCGGTGAGGCTATCCATACCTTCCCGGATAGAGAGCTCTCCACCCTTCTATCCAGTGGCTGGCAACTGCCCGGATAGCCCTTAACCTGCACACGGTAGCGGGGACTGCCCAGGATTCTCACCTGGTTCCCTGGCCTCCAGAAACTGTTTCAAAAAGCTCACCTAAATTATATTAATCACCTGTTGAATTTTCAATTGATTTCAACTTTTCCAAAATTAATTCAAATGTTTTCTCCGATGCCCCTGTCTTTGACTCTATAATTGCCTGCGCCTTCTTCCCCATCCGTTTTCTAACATCCTCTTGCTCTATCAAATGCCTCAACTTACGGAGGAGATCATTCCTATCTTCAACCACTATGGCAGCGCCCTCTCTTATTAAAGTCTCCGCGGCCTCTTGCATATTTGAGTAATGAGGACCAATTATTACAGGCACTCCAGCATAAGCAGGTTCAATAATGCTATGACCACCATAAGGGGCAAGTGTTCCTCCAACAAATGCAATATCCGCAATATGATAAAAGTCAAAAAGTTCACCAAGTGTGTCCAGGATTAGAACAGACCCACGGTAAACTCTCTCCCTTGAGGTCCTCAAAACATAGGGAATCTTCCTTGCCTTCAACTTCTGGATAATAAAATTTTTCCTGACAAGATGTCGAGGTGCGATAATAAATTGTAGATTTTTGTACTCCTTCTTGAGCTTCTCAATAGCATTTATCACAGCATCTTCCTCTTTTGACCTTATACTTCCAAAAATAATGATGATATCATCATCAGAATATTCGTGGAAACTCCTTTTTATAACAGTGTAGGGCCTTTTAACAGCATCGTACTTCAAACTTCCAAAAACTTTAACCCTTCCTGGTAGCGCACCAAGCTCTATAAATCTCTGTCTATCAACTTCGGTTTGTGCAAGAATCCAATCAAATTTTTTCAAAATCTTAGAAAAAAATCTCCTGAATTTCCTGTACTTTGGGAAGCTCTTGTTTGAGAGACGGGCGTTAACAAGAAACTTCGGTATTCCCTTAGTCTCAAGAATTAAATTCGGCCACAGCTCTGTTTCAGCGATAATTAAAATCTTCGGATTGACAATTTCAACAAGCCTCCTAATTTCAGATTTCTTGTCCATAGGAAATCTGCTAACCTGAGCATTATCACCCCATAGCATCCTTGCACGTTCAAGTCCTGAACGAGTAAACGTTGTTATAAATACCGGTATATGCTTCTCAGTGAAAAGATTTACAAGATAGGAGATCGCATTTATCTCTCCCACTGATGAGGCATGAATCCAGACATCTGTTGAGTGATAGGGATACTCTACCTCAACGTGGAAAAAGAAATTTGCTATAGATATCAAAATTTGGTATACTAACTCAATCACCTGTTGTACTTATCATTTATTTTCTTCACGATGTCAGTGAATTCATACTTAGCATTTTCAATATCAATAGTTTTAAATTCCTTGTCAGAATAAATGACTTTCCCATTTATAACGACATCATTAACATCGGTTCCTTTAGCAGCATAAACGAGGTGGGATACGGGATTATAAACAGGTGTACTATGGGGCTCGTTTATTTTAACAGTAATAACATCTGCAAGGTAACCTTCCCTGAGATCACCAAGATCATAGTATCCAAGCACTCTTGCCCCGGTTAAAGTGGCGGCTCTCAGAACCTCAACAGCCGGACATGAGGTGGGGTCCTTACTAAATACTTTGCATATCAATGCAGTGAATTTCATCTCCTGGAACATATCAAGGGAGTTGTTTGAGGCATCTCCGTCGGTTCCAAGTCCAAGCTTTGCGCCTTTTTCAATAAATTTCTTGTGTGGGGCAATCCCAGACGCGAGTTTCGCGTTGCTTTGCGGACACGAGGCAATCCCCACATGCTTCTCAACGTAGATGTCAATCTCTTCGTCGTCAAGCCAAACCGAGTGCGCTGACACAACGAGATCACTCAGGAACCCAACGGAATCGAGATAACGAACGGGCGTTTTCCCATATTTCTTTACAATTTCATCAACCTCATTTTTTGTTTCAGCCACATGAATTTGTATGGGAATATTGTATTTTTCACCTATCTCCCTGGCCCTCTCCAAAATCTCAGGTGTTGTAGTATAAGGGGCATGGGGACCAATTGATGGCTTGATAACTTCATGTCCAATCCAGTTTTTTATAAAATTCTCGGTATAATCAAGTTGTTTTTTCCAGTTGGATGCTGTTGGTGTCGGGAAATTTATTATTCCCTCAGCGATGACAGAACGTAAACCTATATTTGCGAGGACCTCTGCCGCATCGTCCTGGAAAAAGTACATATCTGCCATCGTGGTGGTACCCGTTGAGATCATCTCAGCCGCTGCAACAGGGACAGCTTTTTTTATAAAATCTGCTTTCACGAATTTTCCTTCCGCTGGCCAGATATATTTTTGAAGCCACTCGAATAGAGGCAGATCGTCTGCAAGTCCCCTAAATGCAATCATAGCTGCGTGTGTGTGCGTGTTAACCAAACCTGGTAGAACTATGTAATCCTCTCCTCCAAGCGTTTGAGACGACTCGTATTCCAGCTCTCCATCCTTGAAAATCTTCTCGATTCGGGGACCTTTGATTCCGACAATCCCATTTTCAATAATCCCATGTTTAAACGAGATTAAGAACCTCCCTTTTATCACAATATCAAATTTTTCCATGTCTCACTCCTTCAAAATGCATAATCTTCCCATGTCATTATGTACCAGAGATTGTCTTCCGGCCTTTTCCTTAAAATAAATCTTGCATGACCCTCAATGGAGTTTATACCTGCCGGTGTAGGTATCAAATTCAGAGAATAATTATAAATGAAGACCCACTTATTATCACCAATTGGAATCCCCCTTCCTCCGGTAAGCTCAAGGTTTATCTCATCGACATTGTTGAATATATTCCTTGCGGAAATGATTTCTTCCGCAAGTCCCCATGAAAGTGAATCGATCCCCCAGTTTCTCTCGAGTATTTCTCTTATGGAATCCTCAGAATCGTCAAAATAGAATCTGAAGGAATCGGGATCAAGACATTTGATATACCCATTCAAGTCCTTGGTAGAATATGCAAGTACGAGGTTATTGATTACAATTTCTGGCTCAGTAGGTAGAGGATACACCCCTTTCCCTTCTTTGGGGTTGAAAGGATTGAAACAACCTGTTGCAAGTACAAAAACTATCAATAGATACAGATTTTTTCTCATTTTCTTTTATTATACTGCGATAATCCTCCGTTGACCATTCTCAACTTTATTGTTTATCTTTAAGAGCAATGAAGATCATCCTTTTCACAATTGGAGCATTCATATCCGGGGCAATACCATTCTCATATCTCATTGCAAAATTTGTAAAAGGTATTGACCTGAGGAAAGTGGACTCTGGAAATGTTGGGGCTTTTAATGTCTATAAAAATGTTGGGCCAATTTATGGCATCATTGCGGGCATTTTTGACATTGGAAAAGGCTTCCTACCGCTTGCATTGGCCAGATCAAGTGGCATGAGTCTATACGAAGTAATACCACTTTCCGTTGCAGTAATAGCAGGCCACAACTGGACCCCACTCCTGAGATTTCAGGGAGGACAGGGTATGGCACCCACACTGGGCGTGTTTCTCAATATTTCTCCTGTCGAAATTCTCTGGGCAGCCCTTGCGTTCGTAATAGGAGCATTACTCGCGAAATATGCCCATCCCCCTGGATGGCTTGCGAAGAAAAAGAACTTTGGGGGACTGCTCGGATTCATCGTTTACACAACAATCATATTTTCAAAACCGGATATCAGCTGGGGAGTCAGAGCTAACTATTTTGCTGTGATTCCAGCTCTACTTTTGAAACAATTTCAGGGAACAGCTAAAAATCATGCATTTTTACAGGGCTTCCTCGTTCCCAAAAAGGAGAAGAAATGAAAGATTTTGAATTTCTCAAAAGTCTGAAGGTCCTTGTACTCTATGGTGGATGGTCGAAAGAGCGAGAGGTGTCAATTCGCTCCGGTCAAAAAGTGTTAAATTCACTAAAATTAATGGGATTTAACGCTATTGGACTTGATATGCAAAAGGATTATTACGAAAGGATCAAGGAAATTTCACCGGATGTTGTCTTGATTATGCTTCATGGAAAACCAGGGGAAGACGGTACAATCCAGGGTGCTCTTGAACTCATGGGAATACCTTATACGGGCTCCAGAGTACTTGCATCTGCAATTGGAATCAATAAAATTGCAACAAAGCGTCTCTTGATTGAACAGGGAATACCCACTCCAGATTACTACTACGATCCATTTGAAAAGAACTTTAAAACACTCTCAAAGAAGGCACTGGAAAAGTTGGGTCTGCCACTTGTGGTTAAACCTGTTGACGAAGGTTCGAGTATAGGGGTTCATATTGTGAAAGATAAAGAAACTCTTGAGGCAGTTGTTGAAGAAGATCTGAAAGAGTTTGGTGATATTTATTTTGAAAAATTTATCGAGGGCAAATCTGTAACTGTGGGCATCCTTGGAACAGGTAAAGACTCATTCGCCCTCCCTATTCTGGAGCTAAGGCCAAAGGGAAGAGAATTTTATGACTATAAAGCGAAATACACGAAGGGGCTAACAGAGTTTATCATTCCAGCGCAAATCCCCGATGGAACATACAAAAAGTTGGAGGAGGATTCGGTTTTAACGCACCAGCTCATAGGATGTCGGGGGTTCTCACGTGTGGATGCTGTGGTATCCAACGACGCAACAGGCTACATACTGGAAATCAATACGATTCCAGGTATGACAGAGCTCTCAGATTTACCGGCAGAGGCAGCTCACATGGGGATTGATTACAACACCCTTGTTCTCTACATACTCTCCTCTGCTTTTGAATAGGTGCATCTTTTATTGGAGATTTCTTGAGAATTTTTATCAGGGATTTTATATTTTGCTCCAGCGATGCCAGAGGACAGCGGACTGTATAAGAAACTAAAGAGGGGAATTTTTGTCGGAATCGTGCTCTGGGTGGGAGCTGTACTTCTCATATTCCTTTTTACTTTCTCAAAGGAAACCCTGAGAAGCTTAAAACACATCAGGATAGAATACCTGAGTCTAACAGTTTTTCTTTATCTTGTAAGTCTGATTGTCGATTCTTACAAATTTAAGATGATCATTTATGGAATGACTGGTAAAAATCTATCTCTAACCTATGTTCTTGAAGTTTTTCTCGCAGGTTTCTTCTTCTCAGCATCCACACCCTTTCAGGGAGGTGGATTCGCCTTTCAAATTTACCTTCTTTCACGAAAAGGCATAAGTCCAGGAGAATCCTCTGCTGCAATCACACTGAAAGGTATGACAAACTTCCTTTTCCTCGTATTACTTGCCCCTGTCCTCGTATACAGTCTGGGTATATCCTGGGCTTACAAACCTCTCAAATACGTAATCCCTGCTGTTTTCATCATAACAATCCTTATTTTCGTCTTTGCCAGATGGCCATTTTTAATTAAAAGATGGAAAAATTATAGACTCGTAAAATGGGCACTCGAGGAGATCAACCGGTTCAATGAATCATTCGGCACCCTCATGAAATTAAAAAACTGGAGACTACTCACTCTGATAATTTTTTTAACCGTCACCTCTGTTTCCCTTCATCTACTAATGGTTCCATCGATCTTTTATGGCATAGGTGTGAAAGTTCCAATAATCAAGGCCGTTACCTTACATATTCTAACCCAGATTCTCTTTATTTATAGTCCCACTCCGGGTGCTTCAGGGGTAATGGAACTCGGTGGAGCATTTGTATTTTCCAGTATCTGTCCCAAACCTCTACTTGGTATATATACTGCCATCTGGCGATTTTTTACTTACTATTTAAGCGCATTCATTGGTGGTATTTTGACTGTAAAAAGCTTTAAATTCTTATTAAGTGAGTACGAGGAGCAACATGATAACTTTTGATGAGTTCAAAATCTTTAAATTTCCATCTGTTGGGTCAACCAACGATGAGGCTTTTGAAATTTTAAAATCAACCGGACTCCATCCTATTGCGGTCGTGGCGGACGAGCAGAGTAAAGGACGTGGCCGCTCAGGCCATTCCTGGCTCTCTCAACCCGGGGGGCTGTATCTTTCAATTGGCATTCCTTCAGGTGACCTGTTAACGGATTCAAAATTAATCGTATTCACATCATTGCCCGTAGTAGAGATATTAAGGGAGTTTGGGATTAAAGCCCATATCAAAATCCCAAACGATGTCTATGTTGGCGGTAAAAAAATTGCAGGGATCCTTGGAGAGAGAAAATCCGGGTTTCTCGTCATCGGTATTGGACTCAACGTTAATCAAAAGAGCTTTCCAAAGAGCCTTAATGCCACATCCATGCTCATTGAAACAGGAGAAATTCACGACAAAAACGAACTTCTATACTCATTATTGCAAAAATTTAGAGATTTGCTTCAAGACACTAATCTGGCTTATCATAGATGGGTATCACACGTCAACGTTATCGGGAAAAACGTAAGATTTATATACAAAGGAAAAGAAGTTAAGGGCACAGTAAGAACTGTCGATAGGAATCTGAATCTCGTACTTAATAACGGAAAGTTTAATATTTACGAAATTTTTGAATTCAGAGAACTATGATTGCAACAGTAGATGCAGGAAATTCAACTATAAATTTCGGGATTTTTGACGGAATGTCCCTTGTTCACACGTTTTATATTCCAACCGTACTTGTAAAATCAAAACAAAAAATAGACTATTCCCCTAAATATACCATTGAACACTCAATTTACTCATCGGTTGTACCCGAGATAAATCCAGTGTTAGAGAGTTTTCTAAAAAAGTGGAGCGGAAAGGATCCCATACATTTAAATTCGGGGAATGCAATTGATGTCAAAATTCACTACACAAATCCAGAAGAACTCGGGACAGACAGAATAACTCACGCTTATTTTGTTAAATACATAGCAAAAGAAGATAGTCTTGTTGTTGATATTGGCACTGCCATTACGATCGATGTAATTCTAAAAGATGGCACCTTCTTCGGTGGGGCTATTCTTGCATCCCCATCCACGGTGCTATTTGGGCTCGCAAAACGGACATCAAAATTGGAAGACTTCAAACTGGATGTGTGGCCAGAGTCATTTATTGGAAAGGGTACAAAGGAATGCCTCAGAATCGGCATTCTTTATGGAACCGTTGGAGCAATTCTCCATATTTCTGAAGGGGTGGAAAACGAGATGGGTCTCTCGCTAAGAAAATTCCTAACAGGCGGAGGAGGGAAATTCTTCAAGGAAAAATTGATCGATTTTCATTATAATCCATACCTGAACCTCGAAGGACTTCGAGTTGCTTTCGGGGAAATATTAAAAAGGAGTGATTCTACATGAAGGAACTCGATACGCCCCCAGGTGCAATCAAAGTTCTTGATAAAGGTTTTGTAGCTCTTCTGGATCATATGGGGAATGACACGACAATCGTAAATGCCGCGCGCGTAAGTTTCGGCAAAAGAGTAGATAAAATGTCGGAAAAGGATGAGAAACTAATCAGATACCTGTTAAAAAATCGTCACACATCACCATTTGAGCATGTCCAGTTTCAATTCCACATTAAATGCCCACTCTTTGTGAGAAGCCAATGGCATAGACACAGGACATGGAGCTATAACGAAATCAGCTCGAGATACACCGAAGTCAAGGAGGAATTTTACGTACCATCAATGTTTAGAAGACAATCGCCTTCGAACAAACAGGCCTCAATTGAAGTGCCAGCTGATGAAACCTGTTTAAACGTTTATGAGCAGAAAGAAACTTCGACGGAAGAAGCGTACATCAAATCATGTAAACTCTCGGTAGAACAATATAAAGAACTTCTAAAGGCCGGTGTGGCGCGGGAGCTTGCAAGGGCCGTTTTACCCCAGGCCATGTATACACAATTCTACGGAACTGTTGACCTCCATAATTTGTTGCATTTCATTGAGCTCAGAATCCACCCTCATGCTCAATGGGAAATTCAGCAGTATGCAAGGGCTTTGCTGGAACTCATAACCCCGATTGTACCCGTCACAATTAAAATCTGGAAAGAGCTTAAAGAGGATCTTAAAATATAGAAAATGCAACTATGGAGGTAGTGGCAAAATGAAATTGTTAAAATTGTTTCTCCCCATTATTGTATCATTACCCCTCTGGGCAGGTCACATAATAACTGTAAAAGTTGACTCTCTTTCCTACAGGGTTGATCTCGACACTGTGAAGACTGTGGTTCTTAACTCAAAGAGGGCAGTACCGGTTGAAAACATCGCAAAAGCACTCAAACTACCTCATAATGCGAGTTACAGATTTATCGGAGATGATGGATACTACCCGGAAAAGGACATTCCCTTCAAGAAACTAAAGTATGGTTTTATCTTCCTGGACAATAGGAATCTTTACTGGATCAGCAAGGCTAACCTTACTCATTGTTACAATGTAAAGAATGTGAAGTTTATCAAAGTCATCGGGAATAAGTAAACCCGGAAAGTTTTAACGATATCAACTTCCTAATTGAGAGCAAAATTAAGGTTTTTTAAGGTACTCATCTCCTTATTTTACGATTTTAAATAATATTCCAATTTTTAAATCAATTAAACAGTCAAAATTTCCAGTATATCTTCCAGTATATCAAGAATTTGGTACAAACTTGACATTACGTGTAGTCATAGTGTAATAGAAAAATCAATCTTTCGTTAATTTAGTTTGAAAGTAAAAATTCTTATTAAGTAATACAGGGGATAAAAAGGAGGATGAAATATGAGCAGTCACATGTATAAGATAGTTATACCGGTTATCATAAGTTTACTTATGATAACCTCATGCGCTGAGAACAAACCGGTTACCCCAGTGAAAATGGAACCGGTCCCTAAAAAAACTGTAGAAGATCAAAAATTAAAACAAATAAAACAAAAGGAAGCTGAACTGAAACAAAAAGAGGCAGAACTTCGAGCTCTACAGGAAAAACTGGGTAAAGAGCAAGAAAAACTTGAAATGGAAAAAGCAAAACTCAAAGAGAGGGAGACTGAATTACAACAAAAAATGGAAGTAACTCCCCCCTTTACGGCAAACCCCAAACCCGGAGAATGCTACGCAGTTGTTTATATTCCACCTAAATATAAAACGAAGAAAGTTAAAGTACTCGTTGATGAAGGAGGGGAAAAGATAATTACAAAACCTCCTGTTTACAAATGGGTAGAGAAAAAAGTTCTCGTAAAGGAAGGAGGGGAGAAAAAAGTTTGTATTCCACCAGTTTATAAAACTATTGATGATTCTGTGCTTTTGAAACCATCATCTGAGAAAATTGTTGTTGTTAAACCGGCTAAATATAAATGGGTTATTGATTCCATTCTTGTGAAACCAGAGCACACGGTTTGGAAAAGAGGAGAGAGATTCTTACCAGAGGCAATTGAGAAAAAATTTGACCCAAATACTGGAGAAATAATGTGTCTTATTAAAGTACCAGCAAAATACAAAATAGTAAAAAAGAGGATAATGATAAGTCCTCCCGTCACTAAAAGAGTTGAAATTCCTCCAGTATATAAAAAAATCAAGAAAAGAGTCATTATAAAACCCGCTGAAGTAAAAGTGGTAAAAATTCCTCCAGTATATAAAACTGTTAAGGTAAAAGAACTAATAGAACCTGCGAGTGCCGAGACAGTAAAAATAGAGCCAAAATATAAATGGGTTACTCAAAAAATCCTTGTAAAGCCAGGTAAATATGATTGGGTTAGAGTACTTTGTAAAACCAACATGAGCAAGGATAAAATCATTACTCTTCAGAAAGAATTAAAAAGAAGAGGATACTACAAAGGTCCAATTGATGGAATTTTTGGTCCTCTAACCTATCAAGCCGTTATAAATTTCCAAAAAGATAATAACTTAGCACGGGGAGCATTGACCTGCGAAACGCTTGAAGTTCTCAAGATAGGATGTGAGTAGAATTACAAGGGAGGGGGTGGTTACTATTTCAAGTATTAAATATTATAATAAAAAACTCACTTATGAGATATTTCTTCATTTTTATAGGATTAGTAGGAATAGGCTTTAGTAAAATAACTCCTAATATCCAAATAAAAGTTGGAACACTTCTATCCGGGATTTCTACTATAGACATTATTCGTATTGGCAAAGTAACTACACCACTTGATGTTAAAGTTGTAAGATTCAGAAAAACACCTGAAATCATCACTGCTCTTGTAAAAGGAGAAATTGATGTTGCAGTTATCCCGGCTGAAATGGCGGCCAAATTGTATGAGAGAGGAGTGAGAATAAAAATTATTGCGGCTGATATGTACCAGAATCAGGCTATCCTCTCAACTTCAAAAGATATTAATAGTGTGAGTGACTTAAAGGGCAAAAAAGTTGCAGCTCTTCTCTCGTCTGGTACCTACATGACTTTTAAAAGCTATCTCCAGCAAGCCTACGGTCTGAAAGCTGGAAGAGACTACTTTGTAATAAATGCAGTTCCTGGTGCGTTACCAGAGATTTTGGAAAGAGGAGATGCAGATGCCGTGGTTGTCTGGGAACCTTTAGTAAGTGTTCTATTGAATCAGGGAGCCCACATTATTGCATCATTTGATCAGCTCTGGAGAAAACTTGGAAACTCTGGAAAACCAGTAATGCTCATATGGGCAATCTCACCTCATTTCAAAAATGAGAAAATCATTTCGGAATTTGTTAAGCTTAGAGATAGAGCTGCCAATTTCTGGATAATTTACCCAGACCAAACCATAAAAATCCTTAAGAACACTTACAGGTTCAAGGAGGGAGTTGCAAAATCTGTATACAAACGTGTATCAATAGTGACAGAAGGGCTCAACCCGGAATTAATAAAAAACATCAGGGAAGTCTGGAGAATCTCATGGAAAGGTGGTTATTTGGAAAAAAAACCGGGAACAATTCCGGATTCGATTTTTTATCTCTCACAGGGTGGATAGTCCTGCTAACGGGAATTTTTCTGGTATGGATGGTCATATCGCATCTCTTTAGAGGGCTTTTCCCATCTATTCCTTCAACTCTAAAATTTGCCTTTTCCCAACCCTCTGGATTATATATCAAAGCAATAAAGAGAACTCTCCTCAATTCATCCATAGGCTTTTTCATTGCATTTATCCTCGCTATAGTGTCAGTGCTCTTATCATTTCTAAATAGCATTGCGAGGAGTTTTTTTAATGCTCTCAATACTTTCATCCAGAGTGTTTCCGTCCTTGTCTGGTCTATAGTCAGCATCATAATTTTTGGGGTTACAAGTGTAGCTCCTCCCATAATTGTAACAACTTTTGCTGTATATCCAGTTCTCTTATCGAGCAGTCTTGGAGCAGTCCGAGTCCTTGACCAAAAGTTATTCGAGATCAGCAAGATGCTCGGAGCATCAAGATTACAGGAATTCTTTTACGTTTTACTCCCCGGGAGTATCCCATACATTGTCAGTGCCTCACGGGCTGCATTTGGAATTGCTTTGAGAATCAGTGTTGTGGCAGAAGCCTTCGGCGCCGCAGGCGGTATAGGCTATCAAATTGTTTATAATTATGATCTTGCTCGTGTTCCCGGAGTTTTGACATGGTCCCTCCTTTTGATTATTCTTATGATTGGCATTGATTTTCTCATTTTGAAACCTCTTGAGAAGTGGACATTGAAATGGAAACTGTAATAGAGGCGGTGAACATAAAGAAATCCTACAATGGACTTAAGGTCTTAAAGCAGGTGTCGATAAAATTGGAAAAGGGAGAAGTCGTCGCAATTGCCGGTCCAAACGGATGCGGCAAAACGACTTTCTTAAAAATTTTGTCTGGAATAGAAAATCCAGACAGTGGCAAGCTCTATGTGAGAGGCAAAATCAGCCTTATTCCTCAGGATAATTTGCTTTTCCCCTGGTTCAACGTCAGGAAAAATATCTCACTCGGCCTGAAGTTTAAAGGGGTGAAAAAAGAAATTCAGGAGTCTAAGGTAAAAGAGATCTCTGAAAAGTTAGGGATTACATCGTATCTTAAGGAATACCCACTCAGATTAAGTGGAGGAACGGCGAAAAAAGTTGCAATAGCAAGAGCACTTGTACTTGATCCTGATATACTTTTGCTCGATGAGCCCTTCGCAGGCCTTGATATAGAATCTGTTGCCACTTTAAAAAACAGTATATTGATGTTAAAAAAATCCGGCATATCCATGATAATTGTTTCTCACCAACTTGATGAACTAATTGAAATGGCAGACAGAATTTACTTTTTTAGTCACCGACCGGCGACTGTAAAAAGGGCTGTGGACGTCGGTGGATTGAGTCTCGCAGAGGGTAAAAAACTTGTCAGCGCATTACTTGAAGGAGAAGGAATGTGGAATTAGTAATAGCTGTGACAGGTGCAAGTGGTGCTATTCTTGGAGTTAAATTTGTCGAGAGAAGTCACAAGCTTGGTATTAAAATTAATCTTATATTCAGTGAATGGGGAGAGAAAACACTGAGGGCAGAATCGGGAGAATTTCCCCAGAATATAGTTAAAGATGGAGTTAAACTCTTCGACAACAACGATCTTCTTGCTCCGTTCTCGAGTGGCTCATATCCGTTTGACGGTATGGTAATTATTCCATGTTCCATGAATACACTTTCAAAAATTGCCTACGGTGCAGCGGATGATTTGATAACAAGAACAGCTTCCGTTGCTCTAAAGGAGCGAAGAAAACTAATTTTAGTGACGAGGGAAACCCCACTGAGTCTCATTCATCTTGAAAACATGGTCAAGGTTACACGGGCCGGGGCTGTAATTCTTCCACCTGTACTCACTTTTTATCATTTCCCCAAGACGATTGACGACATGGTTGATTACGTTATTGGAAAAGTTCTCGATCAATTTAACGTAAAACACGATTTATTCAAAAGATGGAATAAGAGGAGATAGAGCTATGGCTTTAAAAGATTTGAGAGAGTATCTCGATTTGCTTGAAACCAATTCATGCCTGAAAAAAGTGAGTTATGAGGTAAGTCCAATTCTTGAAATCCCTGAAATATTGAGACGAGTGATGTACAAAAAAGGTCCTGCTGTGGTCTTTGAAAACGTGAAAGATTATCCGGGCTGGAGCGTTGCCGGTAACCTCTTCTGCTCCACCGAAATCCTGAAAAAAGCTTATGGTGTCAAGAAATTAGAAGAAATAGGTGAGCGACTTATAAAACCAGCCCTTGAGCCACCATCTACGAATCTAACTGGTAAAATAAAGGCTCTCGGAGAAGTGATAGGATTTGGAAGATACACCCCTAAGAAGGTAAGGAAAGGTCCTGTATTTGAGCAGGAAATGAATGACTCCAATTTGCTTCAATTTCCTGCGTTCAAAAGCTGGCCTGAAGATGGAGGTACATATTTCACTTATCCACTTGTTCTTACACAGGATCCGGAGAGAAAAATTACGAATATAGGTGTTTACAGGGTTATGATTCTTGATGAAAAGCGTGGTGTGATTCACTGGCAGCTGCATAAAAGAGGGAAAATGGCCTTTGATAAGTCACGTGAGATGGGTAAGAGAATGAAGGTTGCTATTATCCTTGGTGGTGACCCGGGCTTGCTCCTTACAGGTGCATCTCCGGTACCATTTCCTTTTGACAAACTTCTATTTGCGGGAATCATAAGGGGAGAAGGGATCGAAGTGGTAGAAATCGACGGTCTCCCAATTCCGGCAAGGGCGGAGGCCGTACTCATCGGTTACGTTGATCCGCAAGATCTTCACCCTGAAGGTCCTTTTGGAGACCATTTCGGGTATTACGATGCACCGAAAGACCTTTACCCTGTCTTCCATCTTGAAAAGGTTTTCATGCGAAAACACCCTATTTACTTTGGTTCAGTGGTAGGACTTCCTCCGCTTGAGGATGCTGTCATTGGCAAGGCCATAGAGAGAATATTTTTACCCATTTTGAGAATGCTCTTCCCGGAAGTAAAGGAGGTAAATCTTCCAGAATACGGGATGTTCCATGGTCTCGCAATTGTGTCTATTAAGAAAAGATATCCCGGGCACGCTAAAAAAGTTATGATGGGTTTATGGGGAACAGGACAATTCTCACTTACTAAAACGATCATTGTTGTGGACGAGGATGTTGATCCAAACAACCTGAACGACGTAATCTTCGCAGTTTCGGCCAATGTGGATCCCCAGAGAGACGTAATGATTCTACCGAACACACATGCAGACGTTCTTGATCCATCGACGAAATTTGCAGGATTTGGAAGTAAAATGGGAATAGATGCAACTCGGAAATTCCGGGAGGAAGCTGGCAAAGATTGGCCTAAGATGGTGGAGACGGATGAAGAAACGAAAAGGCGAATCGATGAGATATGGGAAAAACTCGGCATCTAACATCTCCTGGGATCCAGGAGAAACCCAAAAAGGAAAATTTAACGGAATTCTTCGACTACTGCGGATAGAACATACACTTTTTTCTTTACCATTTGCATACATGGGAGCATTTCTAAGTGGAGTTCCAACCCTGAGAGAGCTACTCTGGATTACAATTGCAGTATTTTCACTGAGGTCTGCTGCAATGGCTTTTAACAACATCGCAGACCTCGGAATTGACCGCCTAAATCCCAGAAGTTCAAAAAGGCCACTCGTAATTGGAAGTATTAGTCTAAAATCGGCCTGGGCTATTGTGATACTCGGTTCACTACTCTATTTCTTCTCAGCCTATGAATTGAACCTTCCAAGCTTCATCATGAGTCCAATCCCCATTCTTCTTGCCCTGAGTTACCCATACGCCAAAAGAATTCATCCCTGGCCACATGTGCATCTTGGACTTGTACTTGCCCTTGTTGTACTCGGTGGAAGTTTTGGCGTTCTCGGCGATAAGTATTCTAATATTTTGACGATCTTCTCAAAAGTCCCTTGGGTTTTTATGATCTCGGTCGTCCTATGGGTTGCGGGATTCGACATCATTTACAGCATTATGGACATAGATTTTGACAGAAAATTAGGACTCGGTAGTGTTCCTGCCAGATTCGGTGTAAAATCTGCAAAAACGCTCTCTCTTACTTTCCACGTTATCATGTTTTTTCTGCTCCTCCTGGGAATTCAAGAGTTCCATCTGGGAATTTTCGCCTATCTGACAGTACTTATTGCGGCAATATTAACATTTTATGGTCATTTTAAGGTGTTCAAAAGTCTGGAAAACATTAAATTGTTCTTCAATCTAAACCTTGTCATTGGCCTCATCATATCCTTAGGAGTCATTTTAGGGAGATTAACTCCTTATTTTCACATATTGGGATAAAATAGCGATTATACTTTCTGGGTTTCTCACGCTTAGAACTATGGATTTCCCCTTTTTTAGATTGATCTTGATCCCCTGGTCACCGACAATTGTGTACGCTTTCCATCCAATTCCAAAATGTATGCCGAATCCATACTTAAAAGCATTAAGTCCAATCAACTCTACACTCTCTATCTCATCAAACCTTATTCTCTTAAAACTAAACATAAATGGTTTCATTCTGAAATAAAAACCATCGTCCCTGATTCCAATCTCGAGAGAAGTTTTAGACATTAAAAATGAGACGATTAGCCATACAGCGAAAACAATTAACAAAGGCAACAAAACCTCACCTCGATTTTTCATTCCTGACGGCTTGAAATACGGTAATGTAACAAAGATGGTGACTATCGCGAAAATTATCATAACGAGTCTATAAATTCCCGTCCCCCTCATTCTCTGAGTTTCGGAATAAAGAAAACCTTTAGGGAAATTCAATTTCTTTCCTCCTTTGAGTTTTTAGAACATGGTGCCTCGTACTGATAAATGATAGCGTCTTCAAAGTCCCCCGGATAATACCCTTTGATCACTCCAATCTCTACAAAGCCCTCACTCTCATACAATCTTCTTGCAGGCAAATTCGATCTCCTCACTTCGAGAGTTAAAAATCTTATCCCACGCTCTTTAGCTTTCTCTTTTGCAAATCTTATCATAAATCTGCCCAATCCCATTCTTCTATAATCAGGATGAACCGTTATATTTGCAACGTGGAGAGATTTGCCGTAATCCCATAAAACAATGTAACCAACAATTTTATCTTCTAAGAATAGCACATAGGAAAGAGAGAAAGGATTTCTTATCTCGGCATAAAATCCAAATTTACTCCACGGAGCCTTATAGCTTATCTTCTCAATTTCGTGTACCTTATCAACATATTCATCCACCAGTGGGATAAGTCTTATCAGTTTCTCCAAATTTTTCCTCGGCATCCGTTATTCTCATGTAAAAAGGCTCAAGTAGTGTAACATCATCTGCACCGGATTTAAGATACTTCTCCAGACCCAGTTTTGCAATAGTTAATGAGGATGGGAACCTTTTCCGAAACAGAGTCTCATTTTTAAAATACTCCACTCCTTTTCCGGCGCCAATGATAAGAGTTTTGTTGTGAATTTTGATTTTCTCCGGGAGGATAATGGAGTAATCCGTCACCCTTTCAATTTTTTTGTTCTTACAAACGTAGGTAGCGGTATAAACCTGCCCCTTCTGCGCATCAATCACCGGTATAACTTTTAGACCATCCAAGCAAAAAGGGGCTTCATGGGCAAGAGCATCGAGTGTATTTACCCCAACAACCGGGATTTTATGAACAAATTCAATGGCTTTAACAAAAGAGAGACCCACTCTCAGAGCGGTGAAATATCCAGGACCAATGGATACTGCCATCAGGTCAATGTCTACAAAACCGACTTTCAGCACCTCAAAAATGTTTTCAAGGAGAATATTAATCCTTTCCGAATGGGTAAACGGTGTGTATGAGATGACTTCATACACTGGTTGGGTGTCCCCAATTATTGCGAGGGAAGTTGATTCAGTAGATGTTTCTACCCCAAGAACCAGCAATTTAATATATGCTCAACTCACGGTTTAAGAATTTTTGCCAGATCCCAGGTAACTCGTCAAGGTATTCTTTGAGACTGTCTTTAATCTCTGACTTGAGACCATTACTGAGCGAGCCCGATTTTGTCCTCACTCTCACCTCAAATACTTGGGGCTCGGTAATTGGTTTTCCAATCTGACTCACCATGTAAACGAGAGAATCCTCTACTTCATCATATCTCTCAACAATTCTCTTTGCTACTTCGTTGGCAAAGACGTTATAAATCTTTCCGACGTGACTCACAGGGTTTTTCCCGGCCACAGCTTCAAGACTCATGGGTCTATAAGGTGTGATCAATCCATTTGCCCTGTTTCCACGGCCGACCTGTCCATCATCACCACTTTCCCCCGAAATTCCAGTAACAGTGATATAGACAATGCCACTGTCGACAAGATCCGCCGAGTTTATTTCAACTGAAAACTCGTAAGGTAGGAGATTTTTAGCAAGATCCCACACTTTTTTATGAATTTGACGTTTTTTCTCAACGTAATCTTCAATGGATTTGACATATTTCGATACAAAAGCCGCAGCAACAGTTATCTTAACAGTATCGCCAATTCGTACCCCCATAACTTTAATGTCCTCACCTAGCTCGGGGTGTTCTTCTTTCATCTCATTTGAATTAAGGTAGTTTTCAATCTTTAAAACCGCGTTTTCTATTTTTGAAAGAGGATAAAATCCCACCCCAAATGAGGTGTCATTGGCCAGAGGCACATCCTGTGAACTCTCGAACAGACCGACAAGGTCCTGGCTTCCCGGTTTCACAATCAATTTAAGGTCAATATCATTCTCAACGTCAAGATTTTTAATATTGTTTTTTAGCCAGTTTTTTGCCGTTCTAAGATAAATGTCCTCTATCGGGATACTTTTCCCTTTGTACTCCGTGATAACTCTTCCAACAAGGTAAAAAGTTATGGGCTCATCAACTTTCCCACCGCCAAAGACTGGAGACGCTTTTCCGGCGATAAGAAGTGCCTTGTCTACGTTGTGATGGAGAATTTTACCAAAATTCTCCATATAAAATTTTGAAATTTCAACAGAATATTCTTCAGAAATTGCGTCAGAGATGGTATCAGGATGCCCAATACCCTTCCTCTCCACGATCTCAACCGGGAGAGCCTCCTGATTAAGGAAGTTATTTTCATTCACCATTATCTCCATTTTGCGTTCCTCCTAAATTCCTCGGATTGACTGTTAAAGTTAAAGTTTAATGCGTATTTAGTCAAGTTTAGAGGGCCAACTCCACAGCTTTT
The DNA here is from genome assembly GCA_026986655.1 of Caldifarciminota bacterium. Taxonomy (GTDB): domain Bacteria; phylum Hydrothermota; class Hydrothermia; order B15-G9; family WFZT01; genus WFZT01. The sequence continues at coordinate 23,414 of JALSOD010000228.1, forward strand.
AAAGCGTGGATTTTTGTAGTGTCAAAAACTGGAATGTCTATGTGTTCCTGTTTTATCAAAAGGGGAATTTCTGTACATCCAAGAACCACGCCCTGAGCCCCACGCTCGTGCAATTTATTGATAATTCTGATGAATTCCTGCCTGCTCTCATCCCTGATCAAGCCAATGACAAGCTCATTATAAATGACACTATGAATTATCTCTCTTTCATCAGGCTCAGGGATCAATGTTTCAATTCCGTGTTGTCTGAATCTTTCTCTGTAGAAGTCCTGTTCCATAGTGAATTTTGTACCGAGAAGACCAACTTTAGAAAGTCCCATTTTCTTAATTTCTTCAGCAGTAGCATCTGCAATGTGAATCATAGGACATGACACATTTGAAGCGACCTCATCAAACATTTTGTGCATAGTGTTTGTACAGATTAAAATTAACTCAGCACCTGCTTTTTCAAGTTTTTGGGCAGCATCTATGAGCTTGTGGGTCAATTCATTCCATTTACCCTCATGTTGAAGTTTCTCTATTTCTTCAAAATCAAAACTATAAAGTACTATTTTCCCGGAATGTACGCCGCCAAGTCTTTTGTTAATCTCCTTATTGATAATCTCATAATACACAGCGGTGGACTCCCAACTCATGCCACCAATCAGGCCGATTGTTTTCATGATTTTTCCAATATGAATTATGGGGCGGAGGCCGCCCGTGGCGGCCTCCGCCCCCCCTTGATTTAATTATTCAAGTTCCTTAAATCTTCCCTTCAGTTTCTTTAAAACCCCAGGAAGTGTCGTGTACTCCATCTCTGCAAGTCCAACCCTATGCGGCTCAAACGGGCCCATTGCTCTCATATAGTTCGCAATCTGGTTGGCCATTCTCCTTGCTTCATCAAATGATGGATCGTCAAAGAGGTCTCTCGGTCCAATTAGCTTTCCATTTGCGAGCTGGAAGCCAGCAGCAATAACTCTTGGAGGACCGTCGAATCTGGTTGGATTAGCCTGATGGAACGCCACCGGCATGAGAGGACCATGATGCGACCCCCGCATCCATCCAGCCACGAGATGAGGCGTAGCGAAAGGCTCTACAACCTCACCTACAGCGGGGAAACCAGATTGAGCTCTAACAATCAGTACAGGATCATCTTTCCCCACATATCTTCCAGCCATCATGGATAATTTCTGGGTGGAGGAAACTGCCGCAATCTCCCCATCACTCTTTCTTCTTACAGACTTAATGATATAATGTTCCATCGCTCCAATTAGTGAGAGCATATCATACATTTCCTCAGGCATGGAGAACTCGACTTTCTTATTCTCAAACACATCAAGCACTTCGAATACGAAACCATCGTGTAATTTGGGATCAATCACCAGGCCAGCAGTATTAAATGGATCGGCAAAAATCTTGAAAAGTGGGTAGTTCCATGCACCCGGTGACGTCTTATCAGCCATAAAAACGATCACAGGTTCGCTCGGCCTTTCCTCAATCTCCATCTCAGCTGTTCCCGGTCCCATACCTTTTATGTTACCACTGAACGTATCTGTCAGAAGATCCTGACCTGCACCGTAAAGCTTCAATCTCTTTGCCTCTTCGGTGCACTCCATAAAAATGTCCCAAGCAAGTTTATGGATTTCTCCGTTCTCCACCCCCTTCTCATGTGTCATTATCAACTGTAAATCATCTCCAACTCTCAGCACATGAAAATCTATGATTACGCCTGCTTCCTTGGCCTTCCTTAGCTCCTCCTCCGCAACCTCCATTAGCCTTGGATGCATCCCAGAATGACCGACATATCCACCTATGTCAGCCTTTATCACCGATAATGTTACCTTCATTATTAACCTCCTTGCTGAAAATTTTTTTGTATACCCTCAATGAGTTCCGATACGTCCTTCCCCTTGAGGTTTTCTTTCCAGATATCAAGGACCAAAATTGTAGCCCCATAAACATCCATTTTAACAAAAAATGGACCAAAGGGGGCAAATTGTTCGACATATTTCATGAAGTTTATCAGATTTGAGGGGCCTACAACTCCGATTCGTATGATAGATTCCTTGATTTCGCTGGTCGTTACAATGTTTCCGCCCTTTCTAAAGTATTCCATCAAGAGGCTGTGGGCAAAAATTATCTCGTCCGCAATATCGGAGGCCGGCACCTGGAATCGTAAAAAGTCATCAATGCTGTAGAAATAATCCTTCATAAATTTCTCATCAATATCAACATTTCTCGATTCAAAGATCCTCTCAATCTCTTTCAGTTTCTTACGGTCCTGCATCCTCATACCGGCATCAAAGTCCCGAACCTTCGGAATTACCCTTTCAACAGCACCTTTTATGGCGTCGTAAATTTCTTCCTCTGAGTTGAAATAAGCCCTCGTGGCCTTCACACTAAAGATAAAAACAAATCCTTTTCCTACTTTTGATGGATATTTGTACGAGGCAACCTTTAACCCGGTGATGCCCTCAATATTCTGTAAAATCTTGCTTGTCAATCTCTCAGCCGGGACATCCTCCCCAAGGGGACCAATGAGAATGATCCGGTAGGTAATCTCTGTAGGGTTGGATTCTGTGGGAATTATGTAAAGCTGTGGTACCTCTGACTTCGCATACTCCATGACAAGTTGGGGTATAACTATTCTCCCAAAGATTTCACCCCCGAATATAACTCCGAGATAGGCCTTTCTTCGTGGTTTTGATAGATCAGCCTTCAGACTTTCAACAAGGAATCTAAGCTTCCCCTCCGGAATAGGCCGTTCATTTTCATCTGTGATTTCAAGATGTATCACCGTTATTCCATCAGGTGTCGTGAACTGTTTATCATACTTTCTTATAAATTTAGGATAAAAGATCCTCAACCTCTCCATTACATCATCGAGCGAGAGGTCCTTCTCAAAACCCGCAACTGTTACAGCAGTGAGATGTTCCTTCACTGTCTTCAAATTCCACGCTTTAACGAGCACTCCGTGAGACCTCTTTCTCAATTCTTGAATCATTCTGTAATTTTGCAGGATGATCTTTGCCAATGTTTCTGGCTTCCTCTCAGTCAAATAGGCCTCAGATCTGCTCAAAATAAATTTTTCAAGCTCACCGTCCTCCTTTGTTATGTCTTTAAACTCTTCTTCTGTTGCTATCTTTTCCAACTCTCTGTACACGTTGATATAGACGTTGATTTTCTTTGAGCCAATGTGCACAAGTCTCTGAATGGACTTGCTTCCACTTGCAATCATCTTCAGAGTTCTTTTCAGATGGTCAATTTCAGCTTTTATCTTCCTTAATTTTTCGTTGTCTTTTATCAGGGATTTAAGCAATACGATGGCCATATCACTGTTTCTGGCCCTTGCTCCTAAGATGAAACAGACGTTTAATCCCTTCTCGTGTAACTCTCCTGAGATCGTATTGACGAGTCCAGGCCAATCTTTTCCCACAATCGCAATAGAGAGATAGGTTGGCACCTTTTCCTGTTCAATACACAGTTCAACCTGAACCTCACCTTCTTCTTTCTGTATGGCAACGAGCTGATTCACCATATCAAACTCTTTCTCTGTGAGTGATTCGAATCTCTTGGGGAATAAAGAGGAAAATTCTTCCTTCAAAACGTGATGTCCCATCATTTTTCTGAGTTTAAAGTTACCAATATTTAATGTCAACCCAAATTCAAAATTTTTCTAAATTGGGAACCAACATTATCAATCTTATCAAGATTGAGGGAAAATTTGACAAATCTCTTTATCTGCTCATTGCTTAAAAAGTCTTTAGTCAATAGTCTAAACTTCTCCACCAATTCATCGACAGACAGCGGATTCTCCGGGTCCCCCTTAGGGTATAATGATTCGCTTGTCAAATTTTCTTTATTTACAAATATAATAACGGCCTTTGCGCCCCATTTCACAGGGTACATCTTCGTATATTTCTCATCGTGATAAATGGTGATTTTCTTCATGAGTTTTCGAAGTTCAGAGTCCTGCAGATTCTTTTCGTTAAACATTTCAGGAACTATTTTCCCCCTGTGTAAGAGAAGGGCAGTTGTGAATTGGAGTGAAAATTTTGCCTGATAGGGATTCACAGGATTCGGGTTATCAACCAGATCACACGCATTTTTGTAAGTGTAGAGCTCTATTTTCTGGATCTGGTCAGGTGATTTAATTTTATCCATTACTTTGTAAATAGCATCCAACGATGGGTGAGTGTGACGACATGATGCAAAAAACTTAATAGACGTCTCGTTTAGTTTAAAACCGTTTCCAAGATTCTCCGTGATTTTTTCCATATGAGGAACCCTGGAGGTAGCAACAATGAAGCCCTTTTCACCCTCAAGTATGGTCTGAGCCCCTCTAAAGCCACGTTTTGCAAGCATAGCTGAGAGTGCACCGTTGAACGCGGCCTTTGCAGTGTGAAGCTGCTTCGAATGTGCTCCGTGCTTGAGAAACTCCCACACACCAGACGCCTGCGTACCAGCGTTTCCAAGAGAGTTGACCATTTCTTCAGATGAACAGTTAAAGAGCTTGCACACTCCAACAGCGGCTCCAAATGTTCCGGCTGTCCCGGTTGTGTGGAAATATTGATAATGGCTTGTACCAAGAGCCTCACCGATCCTGATCCCCGCCTCATACCCTGCAACAGTCGCAAGAATGACATCCCTACCTGATAGTGAATTATCCTCTGCAAAGGCAAAAACAGCAGAAATTATTGGTGATCCCGGATGTAAAATTGAGGATCTGTGAAGGTCATCCATCTCTACAATATGGGACGATGCAGCATTGACAAATCCAGCCCACAGAGGATTCAACACACTTTTATCAGGGATTACCGAGGAGTTTCCACTGTTTCCAGATTCCTTTGCCACCTGGAGGAGAGTCTTGACTGGAAAACTATCTGAACCAGCAAAAGCAGAAGCTAGCCAGTCAAGAAAGAGGTGTTTTGCATAGGTAACTGTATCACTATCTAAATCAGAATATGATACACCAGCTAAAAAATTTGACAATGTTTTTGTTTCATTCATAATGGAAAATGATAAAACTCCTCACGTGGAGAATCCAGGAATAGCCACCCCCTCAAATGAAGCTGAAATCAAAAGATTCTCTTTTACCCTATCTTCTTCCACTCGCCTCTATAACCCAACTGGCGAGAAACAGTCTCGGCCACCTTGTTCAACTCAGGCAGGAATTCTTTAACCATGCTATCAATTGTATGCCTGCTGGTGGATGAGGCGATATTCAATGCTGCAATGACGTCGCCTGTGTAATCTTTGATAGGAACCGCTATGGAAATGAGACCTTGCTCAAGCTCCTCATTGTTAACACTATAACCTCTTTCTTTGGTGATATTCAGCTCCTCTCTGAATTTTTCGAAATCTGTTATGCTTTTATCAGTGAATTTTTCAAGTTTCCCGCCCAATAACGCTTTCACTGTCCTGAACGGTTTGTGAGCAAGGATAATTTTACCCATTGAAGTAACATGGGCAGGTAGCCTTGTTCCTACACGAATATTCATGCCAACAATCCTTTTTGCGGGAACTCTTACAACATAGACGATCTCCTTTCCATCAAGTACCCCCAGATTTACACTCTCGTTGAATATTTCACGAAGTTCCTCCATGTACGGAAGCGCAATGTCTGGATAATGAAGTGAGGAGATATAAGTATATGCAAGCTCAAGAATCTTTGGTGAGAGCCTGAAATACCTCCTGGCATTTTTTTCAAGCAAGCCTAAGTCCTCAAGTGTATAGAGGAATCTGCGGGTAGTTGCACGATCAAAACCCACGATATCCGCGACCTCTGTGAGAGTCAGCTCTGGTCTCTCAGGCGTGAAAGCCTTCAAGACCTTGAAACCCTTACCGAGTGATTTAACGAAATAATCGGTTCTTCTTGCCATTAGGCACCTCCCAATAGGTTTTGTTCGCATATTATAAGATAAGTTCAGATTACAATTCAACCCTTTGTATGTCAATTAGAATTCAGGACATAGATATAACCAATCCTCTTTGAGATTAATTACAACCTGAAAATAGTTCCGAGTACGAACCATTAGACGCTAAATATAGATAATGACGGTATTTTAAGAAAATTTGCTATTAATCTTGACAGAACTTTTAAATCCGGGTAATTAAATATTCCAAACTCAATGATGACTGGTAAATTTAAAAAAACACCCATTAAGGAGGTGGGCAAATGAAGATCAGACCACTGGCAGACCGTGTTGTGGTAAAAAGAATTGAGGAAGAAGAGGTTAAAAAGGGAAACATCATCATACCTGATACTGCTAAAGAAAAACCCCAGAAGGGGGAAGTTGTTGCAGTGGGACCCGGCAGGGTCGATGAAAAGGGTAATAGAGTTCCCATGGAAGTGAAGGTAGGAGACAAGGTTATCTTCTCCAAATACGCTGGTAGTGAAGTCAAAATCGACGATGAAGAGTTCCTTGTAATGAGAGAAGATGACATCCTCGCAGTGATTGAAGAATAAAAGGAGGTAGAGAAATGGCAGCAAAAGACATTAGATATAGTGAAGAAGCAAGAAGAGCCATTTTAAGTGGTGTTGAGCAACTTGCGAAGGCCGTCAAGGTTACTCTTGGCCCATCAGGGAGAAACGTTGTTCTGGAGAAAAAATTTGGTTCTCCGACAATTACAAAAGATGGTGTTACCGTAGCAAAAGAGATCGAATTAAAAGATCCTTTTGAGAACCTTGGAGCCCAGCTGGTTAAAGAGGTAGCCAGCAAAACATCAGATGTTGCTGGTGACGGAACAACCACCGCTACGATAATCGCAGAGGCGATTTACAAAGAAGGTCTAAAGCAGGTTACCGCTGGTGCCAATCCAATGGAGGTTAAGAGAGGGATTGATAAGGCAGTCGATGCAGTTGTCGAAGAGCTCAGAAAGATCGCCAAAGAGGTCAAAGACAACAGGGAAATCGAGCAGGTTGCCGCAATTTCAGCTAATAACGACTACGAGATCGGATCGAAAATCGCCGAGGCGATGGACAAGGTCGGAAAAGACGGCGTGATCACCGTCGAAGAAGCCAAGGGAATTGAGACTTATGTAGAAGTCGTTGAGGGAATGCAGTTTGACCGCGGTTACATTTCCCCTTACTTTGTAACAAATCCTGATAAGATGGAGGCAGTCCTTGAGGAGCCATACATTCTCATTCATGACAAGAAGATCAGCTCCATCAGAGACATTCTCCCTGTCCTCGAAAAGGTTGCCCAGCAGGGTAAGCCACTCCTCGTCATTGCAGAGGATGTTGAGGGTGAAGCCCTTGCTACATTGGTCGTCAACAAAATCAGGGGTACACTCCAGGCCTGTGCAGTGAAAGCTCCCGGTTATGGTGAAAGAAGAAAAGCCATGCTCGAGGATATCGCTATCCTCACCGGTGGTAGGGTTATCTCCGAAGAGGCTGGTATGAAGCTCGAAAACGCACAGCTCTCTGATCTTGGTAGAGCAAAGAGAGTGGTGGTGGACAAAGATAACACAACTATCGTTGAGGGTTACGGCTCCAAGGATGCAATCAAAGCGAGAATTCAGCAGATTAAGACTCAGATTGAAGAGACAAAATCCGACTACGATAGAGAGAAACTTCAGGAAAGACTCGCTAAATTGGCTGGTGGTGTGGCTGTGATCTATGTTGGTGCAGCCACCGAGACAGAGATGAAAGAGAAGAAGGCAAGAATCGAGGACGCTCTCCACGCCACAAAGGCAGCAGTTGAGGAAGGAATTGTCCCCGGTGGTGGAGTTGCACTCCTTCGTGCCTCAAGAGCCATCGATAAGTTAGATGTCAAGGGCGATCAGAAGGTCGGTGCTGAGATAGTTAAAAATGCCCTCGTTGAACCACTCAAACAGATTGCTGAAAATGCTGGATACGAAGGTTCACTCGTTGCCGAGAAAGTCAGGAATGCAGAGAAGGATACAATCGGATTCAACGCCCTTACAGGTGAGTACGTGGATATGTTTGAGGCGGGTATTATCGATCCTCTTAAGGTTGAAAGAATTGCACTTCAAAATGCTGCCTCAATCGCTTCACTCCTTCTGACCACAGAGGCACTTGTAACGGAGATCAAAGAGAAAGAGAAGACACCGCCAATGCCAGGTGGTGGATACGACGAATTCTAATAGAATTTAAGAAGAGTGGGGCGGCCGCTTCGCGGCC
>JALSOD010000229.1 GCA_026986655.1 Caldifarciminota bacterium
AGAAATGTTTTGCTGTCAGATAGAATAATGATCCAGTCTCCAGCCGATATGTTATTAGAGGTCCACTTTCTAACTAAGATATTTGTTGAAAGATTGGTCTTTTGAACTACGATGCTCCATTTTGATTCAATATCAGTTCTTAAAGCATTCCCCAACAAAATGAGGGTGTCGGGATTAGAATTTCTACTATCTATGGGTTTGGCACTTATTCTGACTCCGAATCCGGCATGCAAAATGTCATGTACAATGAGGTTGGCTCCGGTGTAACTTTCTACCTGCAATCTGGATTTTGACTGTACCATTACGGAATATTTAAATTGCCTCTGGAAGATATAAAATGCCAGTGAAAGTACAAATACGGCAAGGGTCAGAGACACCAGAAGCTCGATCATCGTTATCCCTCTATCCTTTGACATTATATCTTCCTCTTGATAGTTTCCATCTCTACTTTTCTAATAACTCCTTTGTATTTCCAGTAAACGATAACAGAAACCGTCTTTGTATCCACAAGTGGTTGATTGTTAGCTACATTTATTACAACGGAAAAGACTTTTAGGTCCTCATCGATAAGTCCGTCATTGTCGTCGTCAATTCTATTAAAAATTTCTTCGTCTATTCGGCCATCTCGGTCGTCATCTCGACCAGTGAGCTGGTAAATGTGATCTGGAGTTGAGATATCCCCGAGATCAGTGGTATCCCCGTCGTCGGTGAGAAGTGGATCGTTGAAAGGTAATTCCTGAATGGAGTCAAGGACAGTACTTGCCAGCTCTTTTGCCGAGAGAACCTCTTTGTTCAGATTTCCGGTTGAAACGGCTATTATGGACATATTAAAAACGAGGATAAATCCGATCACAACAATGATCAAAGCGACAAGAATTTCTGTGTATGTGAATCCAGACTCTTTTATTTCCATATCGCTCCGTACCATGTACACATGGTTATTTTCCCTGTTGAAGGAATAACCGAAATGGCGTAGACACTTTTACCGTTTGTAATGTAAACAGCGCCTCCATTTCTTGCGACACCAAGATAAGAAAATCGAACTGTATTGTTCTCAAAATCAACACCATTCAGTGGAGGAGTACCTGTAGTGTTAATACAGGCTCTTCTTGTAACAATTAAATTTGAGGGTATACCGAATTTTGAGAATTTCAGGGTTCTTAACTGAACTGTTGCATTTTCTCCAACAATATCATCTAATTTTCCATTGTTTCTGTACGCATAATTAATTATATCGTCATCTGTAAAGAGTTCCCCATCAGGACCAGCCGAAACTATACCATTGTCTGAGAAAATTGTGTAGGTGTTTCCATTAGGAGTAAAGATAATATCCCAATCGCATCCTTTTTCTAAAGCGTTGGCTTTGGCTATCAGGAAATCGCCGTAAACCATGTTAACATCTTTCCTTAGGTTAATTTTTAGAATCATACCTCTGAAAGATGGATACGCTATAGTTGCAAGTATCCCGATAATGGCGATAATCGTAAGGATTTCTATTAGAGTCATGCCTCTGTCTTTCATCATGGAAGAATTATTGCAATTATAATGCCACATGGGCTAAATAATCGGCAAACATCTGGGAGCGTATGAAGTACAAGTTAACAGACGGGTTACAACGATAATTATCGTGATAAAAATAGGTGGGTGTCAAAGCACCCCCGGTTTTTAATTCAACATAATATATCTTATGTTAACTTAAGTTAACACTTGCATAAAGTTTCTCTTTTCAAGTAAAGACCCGTCCTGAAAATTTTCCAAATTTTAACGTAAAAGAATCAATCTCACTGTTTTTGTAAAGTCTTTAGTCTCAATATTTATAAAATAGATTCCGTTTTCTAAAAATTTTCCTTCTTCGTCAGTGCCGTCCCATCTAATAATATGAATGCCCGGATACACTACACCTTTTCTAAGAATTTTTATGATCTTTCCTCCAACATCAAGAATTTCTACTTTTACCTTTTCAGTCCTAAATGCTTTAAAACGTATCTCGGTTATTTTTGAATATGGATTCAAAATTGTATTGTAAACTACCAAAAGACCATTCTGGGTCGTAAGTTGGGAAGTCGTTTGACCAGGTTTCTCCTGTCAATAATATATTTCCTTCACTGTCTGTAACTATGGAATTACCCCAATCATTTCCACTGCCGCCATAGTAGGTAGCCCATACTAATGAGCAGGAATTATTGAATTTAGCAACAAATGCGTCTTGATCTCCACCTCCCAAATTACCTTGATAGTAAGCTCCATTCCCGGGGTCATACGTTGGAAAATCATTTGACCAGGTTTGTCCTGTGATAAATATATTTCCATTGTTATCGATAGTAATTGAATTTCCTACATCGTAATCGCTACCACCATATAACGTCGCCCATTGTAGCTCACCCGTACTACTAAATTTCAAAACAAATGCGTCTCCGTATCCCCTTACGGATGATCCTTGATAGTAAGCTCCATTCCCGGGGTCATACGTTGGAAAATCATTTGAGGTAGTTACTCCTGTAACATATATTTCTCCATCAAGGTTTACTGCAATACTATTACCCCATTCATTGTCACTTCCTCCATAATAAGTTGCCCATAATCTTTCCCCACGACTGCTAAACTTTAAAATAAATACGTCCCAACCACCACTTATTATTCCCTGAAAATATGAGCCATTTCCAGGATTTAGAGTTGGGAAATTGTACGAAGTTGTTGCCCCCGTGATATAAATGTTCCCGTCCTGGTCTGTCACGATGGAATAGGCTTCATCAGCATCGTTGCCACCATAATATGTACTCCACAAAAGAGACAAAGGCGGGTCAATAACAAGTGCATCCTTTCTTGTCCAGTTCTTAACTTCAAATTCAATTACATTTCCTGATTTTTTATAATTGACATCAACTTTTCTTTTCCCGGCATACCCTATCAATTTACCATCTTCAATTTTATTAAGGGGTGTAGAAAGAATCAGCTTGTCGTCTTTTACATCTACATCCGCGTATTTAACAAGAAGTCTGATCTTTCTAATATCTGCATTTTTTGAAACTTCAAACTCGTGATGTAAAACGCCATTTTTGTATTCAAATATCCAATCAATTCCAGGATATAAGTTCTTAATTCTAACCCGTCCATAACTTTTTACATACATTGTGCCTCCTGGATACTGGGGATTATAGTAGTTTGTATATCCCGGTAGTTCATCCTCATAAACAATTTTTGATTTTTTGATTTTAGTTCCTAAAACATCTATATCAATGCGTGAATATTGAACGTCGCATTTGCTACGATTTGGGAAAGTATTTATTTGCCGGATATTACGAAGGATCCCCTCTGGTTTATAAATGATGAAAGTTATACCTTTATCAGTTATAAATAGGTTAAGACCGTTGAATTTTGTATAGAAAATAATATTCCTAACTGGTTTCCCATCCTGATCCCTTATTTGTCCCATGTTAGGCTCAAATCCAGGGACATATTGTAACCATAAATTTACTTTCTTAGAATCTATAGGCCATGAGTTGGTATATAGGATATAGGGAGTGAATATTGTCAATATTAATATTACAACTTTCTTCGTCATAATCCACCTCCTTGTTAATTTCATGACAAAAAATTATACTATTAACTAACAATAAATGTAAATACAGTAAATACAAGAGCGATATTAGAACTTATAGAGATGAGACAGGATAGCTGTCTAAATTTTCAATTTATACTTATTCCTCTATTGTTATCTCATAAAAGATAATTCCAAATTCTCTTTTTCAAAAAGGGAATTTGGAAGTTTTTACATAGCGCATATTTTTCGAACAGCCTTAGAAATTGGAAGCCGCGAAAAAATACATCTTTTTAAATCTGGATGTATTTCTTTGTTTCGTTTATGGTCGAGGGGGGGTTCACATGGTGGCTCGAAATTTTTACATCCCATGTAAAAGGGTTCGTTACTTCCTCCAGGGCACGCTGTAGGAGTTTTAAGTATTCCTTGATATCTATCTCGAAGTTCATGTTGTCCTGATAGGGAGAAGCATTCGTAACTCCATCTATCAGTACATAGTGAACTATCTCGCCAGCTTTGAGTCCTATACCTGAGTTTCTGAGTATCTTTAACACTCTACCAGTCCTGGTAGTGGTTTTGTATTCTCTCCAGCTACGTCTCACGCGTGTTGAGATGACAAACTCACTATAAGGCAAAACTCCCTCTTCCATCTCCAGTTTGTATTTTTCAAAAATTTTTTCTCCGATAGATGTCACAATCTCAGGAGCTGGATCGTCAAGCTTTGCCAAAGTAGAGATAAACTCTCTCTGGGACCTCTTAACAAATTCCGGGACGTCGTGTCTTCTCAACATCAAGCCGCGAATCTTTATTCCGCCATCTTCAAATACCCCAAAGAATCTGTTGGGTACCCCCACTCCCCTCACCCCTTTTGAAGACGGAAATGCTATCCATCTGTAAGTTCCCTCAATATCTATACTTATACCAGTTTTCTTTGAAATTTCTTTGACAAGATTTTCTACTTCTTCTTTTGTCATGCCATCCTTTGTTACCCATAGAGAGTCGGTCAGGGCATGCAAAACTTTAAATCCTCTGGATTCGGCTATCTCCTTTGCCCTCAAGAGAATTTCTCTCCCTATCGCCGTTACTGATTCGTGGGCCTCTATTTTCCCGAACCTTGCGTTTCTGTAGCCAAGGTACCCGAAGCATGTGACAAGTATCCACTTGATGGCTTTCTGTCTTTCGTTGAACCTCTGATCCACATTTTTCAATTTTTTATAAAGGGCCCGTTTTTTTAGTACTTTCTCGAGGGCCATGGGCACGATTCCCCTTCTTCTCGTGTCGATAACGTATCCTGTCTCAGGCACTACCCTACCCTTACCATATCTTCTTACAGTTTCAGGACTTATATTGTATTTAACCATGATGGTTGGATACATCTGGGAGAAATCTATTTCAGCAACATTTTTGAAAACTCCCACAGGTGGAGTAAACACCAGGCCACCTTTGTCCGATGTTAAAAGATTTCCAAGTGGTCTAAAATCTTCTGACTGGGCCTTTTTACCTGGAATCAGTATGTCATTCCTTATGGCTGCGTCATATTCAAGGGCACTCATTGCTGTGCCTATTGCTGACCTTGCGAGTCTCTGTACAGGAATACGTGATATACGAGAGATCTCAACAATTCCTTCTATTCCAGCTTCTTTGTACATGAATGAATTCTTTCTGTCTATATGCCACCGTCCAGAAAGATAATAAGATGGGGCCCTGTAAAAAACTGTACCATAGGACACGAAAGAGACTCCTCGTGCTCCCATCTCTACATTCAGTCCCGTATCAATTGCATAAGCTCTCTCCATTCTTCTTAAAACCGGGAAGATCAATTTATCGCCATAATCTGTTAGCACAATGTGAGGATCGTATTCTCTTATGATCCCCTTCAACTCTTTAAGAAAGCTTCGCATATCACCTGAGGTTATCTCGAGCTCCATGTCATCCATTCCGACGACGAGACTCACTCCCCTACTCCCGAGCGTCATATTTTCTGGTCCTCTGAGAAACATCTCCATCACTCTCATATCAGGTAGTTTCCATTCAACGTCCATCTGGGAGTCAAAGACTTTAATGGAAGTTTCAGAGATCTCAACACGCGCAGATGGGAACAATCCCGTGAGACTCATAAAGTATGTCTCTGAGGGTATGCCCGTATTGAACATTTCTACTTCATCGAGATGTTTCTCGAGATACCTGGATAAAATTTCATACTTGAAGGTATCAAGCCTCAGGACTTTAATTCTTTCCCCTGTTAGGTATTCAATCTTCTTCTCAAATTGGAAACTGCTCACAAGTCCCATTCTTTTAAGCTCTCCTGCTATCTCAACAAGCTTTTTGCTTTTGCCTTTAAGATACACCTGGAGAGGGTACTTTCGCGGGAAGACCCTTATTCCCTTATTTTCCAGAACATAGATAAGGAAGTATTCACCCCGTGATTTTACATCAAAGAGGAATCCCATCTTCCAGCGCTTTTACCTTTTTCTCTAACTCGCGGATCTTTTTCTCCTGCTCAATAAAGGCCGAGAGAAATACTGAAATTATGGGATCGGGGAAGGCTGCATAACTCCCGGCCTGGACGTGTTTCTTGGCGTACTTGAATATCTCGTCCAGGTACTCCTGATCCTCCTTCCGAAGCGCCCTTTTGAACTTTTTTAGCCTTTCTTTTTGCAACTCCATTGTCATGGAGTAAGGCATAATAGTTCTTCCCATGATAACACCTCCATCTATCAAAACTTTAAATCCTGTAAATCTGGCAAGTTTATCGAGTAAAGATCCATTCCTGGATGGTATTTTCTGGATGAGAAAAAAGAACGCCTTTCTGGACAAAATCTTGTCTCTGATGCCACTTAGAATCTTTAAGGATTCTCTGTAGCCCATACCTTCATTTTTGTCAGTGAGGAGGGAAATTGGGCCGAGGATAATTGCCATAGAGTGCTCTGGTACCTTTTCAATGATGGAAACCACCTGAAAGGGGTTAAATGCACGTGCCACCTGAACTTTATTCATAAAAATATCCACTGGTATTCCCGCAAATTCGGCTTCTCTTACAAGAAAGTAGACATCCAGGAGATTGGCTCCGTCTATAACATAGGGAGTGACTCCCCGGGTGACCAGTCTGACAATTCCTCTATGCGCTGCAGAATAGATGAAATCCGGGCCTGAAATTAAAATGCTATTCGCCGTGTTAGTATGCTCAGCATTTTTGGGGGAAACTTTCGATCGCCCCTGTCTGAGTGCTCTCATAATATCTTATCTCCTTAAAAGTCCCGCATAGACACCTAAAATTTTTACTTCACTGGCATTTACCACTATAGGGCTCATTTCAGAATTGGAGGGTTCAAGTATCACTTTTTCTCCTCTCAGGTATACCCTTTTTAAAGTCACTTCCCCATCTACCAATACAGCTGCAATTTCTCCATTCTCCACAGTGTCCTGTCTCTTTATGAAAACTATGTCTCCATCCACTATATGGTCATCTATCATACTGTCTCCTTTAACTTTCAATGCGAAAATCTCTCCAGTACCAAATACCGATGGATCAACAGGGATGTAATCACCAAAAAATGCTTCTGTAAAGGTGAGCTCGCCGGCAGGAATAAAACCCAGTAAGGGGACAGATCTTATAGATTTAACAAGGGATATTCCTCGCCCTTTACGGGGAATTTTTCGTATGTAACCCTTTCTCTCCAGAGCCTTTAAATGGTCTGAAACTGCCCTCACCTGAATGCCAAATTTTGTGGCTATGTCTCTGATAGAGGGTGCTACTCCGTGAATTCTTATGTAATCCTCTATGAATTTTAGGATTTCTCTTTGTCTCTTTGTCAGCATCTCCATGGTTTTAATATACTATACATTCGTATAGTAGTCAAGGGGTGAGAACCATCTAAAAGGTAATTCCTCCTTGCAAGGTGGAATTTCTCAGCAGAGGGTAGGCTCATTCCTCGCATTTCTTTTGTCGAAGTAGGACTTTAATGGAAAATTTCCTTGTTTTATAAGGGAGGACAAGGGAATGTTTAATAAATTTTTTTGAGAGGACAAAAAATCTCTTTGAATAATCATTTATACTTTCAGAAACACACATGATTTTCCTTCTTCCCCTCAAAATTAGGCTTTATTTCAGGCTTTTAGTAAAGTTGACCATTTTTTTATACATTGTTATAATAAGCAAATGATTTCAAGAAAGCTTTTGCTGGTAACTTTAGCTACACTTCTTTTATCCTCATGTGTAAAATCTCCCCTCATCGACAGAACCTATTACAATTATTTCCCATTCGAAGTAGGGAGCAGCTGGATATATCTATTAAATGATTCGGACACAGTAACGATCTCAATAGTGGGAGATACCCTCCTGGGCGAGGATACCATGTTGATTTTCGAAAACTATGATGGTGCAAGGACATACCTGTTTTCTACATCATCGGCTTACTATTCCCTTGAGGACACTTCCATTGTTGGTCCTAATGGGGAAGATATAAGGCTTGAGGACAGGATTTTTGTACTACTTTACGAAAAGCCTTTTGTAGTTGGAAATGCATGGGATGACTATTATTCCAATGTTGTCCCTGTAGGCGAAGATACTTTCTGGATAGATCATTCCAGGACAGGAGAGGTTCTTGGTATCGGTGATGTTGAAACACCGGCCGGGAGCTTTCAGAACGTTTACTCCATCAGAATAATGGACAGAAGAGTTATAGGGGGACCTGATGGTGTAGGAGATATCTTCACCGTTAAAAATGTCTATTTTGCCCCTGAAGTTGGCGTGGTAAAGGAGCTCATCACTGTAGATATTAAAGATTCAACCTCTTCTGGTGTTACAGACACAACTTTCACCACAAAATTGGAATTACTCCGTTAGAATTTATGTGTGGATGTCTTTTAAAATCTCTGGCCCGCGTGATCAAGGGGGTGGAATATTTTCCGGGAGGTGTTAATCCATGAAAAGGATTGATACAAAAGTTGTATATGGTCCCCGTTACGAGTATGACCCGTGTACAGGTGCTCACAGAATGCCCATCTACCAGACCACTACTTTTGTTTTTAAAGATACAAAACATGCTGAAAGAATTTTTAATGGAGAAGAGCATGGATTCATCTATTCCAGAAGGTCAAATCCTACAGTGGAGTATCTTGAGGAAAAAGTGGCATACCTTGAAGGTGCCGAGTCTGGTCTTGCCACAGCATCAGGAATGGCTGCCATAAACACCCTTTTCTTTAAATTCCTTCGTTCAGGTGATCGAATCATTGCCTCATCTCCCCTCTATGGTGGTACTTACGGATTGCTTGAAATGTTAAAGGATAGATATGGAATTAAGGTTACCTACATTCCGGCGAATTTATTCCACGAGCAGCTTGAGGATAATCTG
>JALSOD010000230.1 GCA_026986655.1 Caldifarciminota bacterium
TTCTTAATAAAAGTTGAGATTGGAATTAAACCCGGGCCTATAAAAGATGGAAAGGTTAAACTTGAATACGAGTTTGCAAAAGGGTTGGTCCTCGAACACGAGTTTGTACCTGGTAAAATTTATAATGGATTATTTAATATTAAATCTCTTGGAAGAGATTCTGAGATTGTCAAGTTAGGAGAGAAATTCCTATTTATTGATTTTTCTGCCTCTATGGTTGGTACCGATTCTGCGGAAATACTAAGTAGTATTGATAAAATCAACGGTATAATTAACGGTATAATTAATCCAGATTCTAATATTTATTATTTTTATACTTTTTTTAAAGATACCACCAGAAAAGATACTTGTATTATTGTGCGAAAGGGAGACTCTTCTCTCAGCTCTAATTTTAAAAATAAAGTTACACTGTTCAATTCGTTTTTTAGCCAATTTCAGAAAAAAATTCAATCAAATAATTTTTTAAATAGAAATTCGAGTAAAAAACTTAAGTTTATGTATATTTTGACAGACGGCCTCCAGGATACTACCTCCGATCCTGAGCCTACAGGATGTACCAATTCTCTGAATCAGTTTGTTTTAAAAACTGTGGATAGTATTATAGATTTAGTTTCAAATAAAGGATTTTTCATACAGATTGTTCCTCTAATAATTAAGTTGCCTCAATCAAACAAACAGAAGGAATGTTTGAAATCTTTGTGGACACCCATTTTTGAAAAATGTAATTTTGTCCTGTACGATATTTTAAAATTCAACTATGCGTCAATAGAGGAATCTTACACTGTTGGGGAAAAACAAGAAGGGGAGAAAGGCATAGTAACATTTAAAAAAAATGTTGATAAGGCAAGGAAGATAGTTTCCTATATCCAATCTACAAGTTTCCAGGATATTATGCTGATTTCGCAGGTATCGTTAAAGTCACTGACGATTTATTATCCAAGAAAGTATAAAAATGAAGTTAAAAGTTTTGCGGTGGACTTCTCAAAAAGTCCGGCGGAGATAAAAAAGGAACTCAAGAAAATAGAGGTTCTCGAGAATAAATGGCAGGTAGAAGATAGAGTCAATCTTATGAAGGAATTAAAGCCCATTTTTGGTAATCTGTTTACATTCCGCAATTTTAAGTGTTATATAAAATTTCGGAAAGATCCCAAAGGTTATTACTACATTACAAGAGGTTACCTTTTCAATAAAAAAACCAGTTCTGTGAACTTTCTAACACCTGTTGTGGTAAAGGATCAAAAGTATTATCATGGGATAGAAATACCTTACCAGAAATTTTCCGGTTTATCCGAGGTAGATGGGAGATTGATTCTCGTATCCTCTAACCCTCCAAATCCTGAAAATACCGTGCTCGTTGTTAAAGTTTTTAAAATGAGAATTTATGGAAAATCTTTCCGGTCGTTGATCTTCTTTCTTTATGATCTTGTTTATCTTTCAATGATATATTTCGGAATTTATTTGTTAATCGTTTCAAGTGGTTTACCTTCCAGTCTTAAGGACTTTTATCTTTCTTCAGGTCTTGTTATGATATTTTTTGCTGTACTTTTTGATATGTCGAATAATGGAGAAATATACTCTTTTGTTTTTTTAACACTATCAATTGTTCTTTTATTTAAATATTACCTTGTGGGGAGATTATGAGGAAATATACCCCTTTCTTTGTACTTATAGGAATATTATTTTTACTCGATCTAAAAATTTTCGTTAGTATTGAAGACAGGATCGATACAATTACCCCCTTTCTGATTTTTAGTGTTATCTTAGCTTTAGTAATATATTTATTTGACCACGGGATTACGAGCACATCTAAACATCTATGTTCTAATCTAAATCAGAAACAAATTCACTGCATAGCTTACTTGATAAGGTTCCTTTTCGTTCTATTTGTTTTGACTTTACTCGTCATTGCAATATCAAAGGGCAATTTAAAAGTACTTTTGAAATCGACTGTGCTTGTACCTTTAAGTATCGTTTCTCTTTTATTCTTAATTTTATGTGAAAATAAACTTAAACTTCATAGAGATGGGAGAAAAGTAGGAAATAAAGACATAGAAAAGATAATTGATTTCGTCATTACTATCTTAACAGCTCTGATTTTTGCCGTTGCATTTTACTATATTCCCTTCGACTCCCCATTGCCAAGGTTCCTTTTCCCTGTAGGTGTAATTTCAATAATTGCATTCAGTTTTGCTTTGCATAAAAGTTTTGAACCCGGATCAAGAGATTATGTATTGCAAATATTTCTATTATTAATACTTGTGTATTTTGCAATAATTAGTATTTTCCTGAGACTATACACCACCTCCTTTTTCTCAAGGAATATCCTTGTATTTTTATCCCTTGTGGGACTTTTTATATCAAGTCTATTGTTTTCATTCCAGAGTCGCAGGTAACAGTAAATTCATAGACATCCAGAATTTACCCCACTATTTCAAGAGCTACCCATTATAATTTAAAAATGCGGTATTTTGATAAGATGGAGCAGTTAAGGAGGAACGGAATTAAGGGAGTAATCCTTCTGCTGCTATGGATTGTCATCGGTACACTGGGTTTTATGATAATCGAACACTGGAGTCTGCTCGATTCTTTCTACATGACTGTGATTACCATCTCCACTGTAGGTTATGGGGAGGTTCACCCTCTCTCTTCAGATGGCAGGATTTTCGCAAGTTTCCTTATAATAGTAACACTCGGCACCGTTTTCTATGTATTCACCATGTTTGGTCAATTTTTTATTGAAGGAGAGATCTCAGGAGTCTTTGCAAAAAGCAGGAGACAGAAGAAGATGAACAGGTTAAAGGATCACTTTATCGTTTGTGGTTATGGCCGTATTGGCAGGACAGTTGTCATGGGGCTTGAGAAGGAGAGGGTTCCGTTTGTAGTGATCGACAATAACCAGGAGCTTGAGCGAGAATTCGAGGAAAAGGGTTATTTTTTCCTGATTGACGATGCCACAGAGGAAGAGGTTCTGAAGAATGCAGGGGTTGAACGCGCAAAAGCGGTTATATCTCTGTTGCCGACAGATGCGGATAATCTTTATGTTTCCATAACAGCTAAAGGGTTAAATCCTTCTGTACTCGTTGTTACCAGGGCTATTGACGAAAAGGCCGAGATAAAAATGAAAAAAGTCGGTGTTGATCATGTCATCTCTCCATACAAAATTGCGGGTAACAGGATTTTGAACTCCGCTCTCAAGCCCACGGTCGTGGAGTTTCTTGAGCTTGTGACCCATAGAGAGTACCTTCACCTTGGACTTGAGGAAATAAAAATAGGGGAAAGTTCACCTCTTAAAGGGAAATCCATCAGGGAACTTGACATGAGAAGGAAGTTTGGTGTTATAGTGATAGCGATAAAAAAGAAAAATGGAGAAATGAGGTTTAATCCGGAACCAGAGGAAATTTTTGAGGAGGGGGATACCGCTGTTCTACTGGGGCGGGAAGATGACTTAAAGAGGCTTCAGGCAGGGTGAAAAGGTTAGATCGTTACTTCATAAAAGAGTTCTATAGATGGCTTATCCTTATGCTTGCAGCTGTTATTCTACTTTTTATTATCGTCAACTTTTTTGAGACGCTGGATAAATTTGTGGACAGAAAACCTTCTATTTTTTCCATCCTGAAATATTATCTTTACCAGATTCCGTATCTTGTGGTATTACTTTTTCCCATGGCTCATTTACTCGCAAGCTTTTTCTCGGTGGGGGAGATGGCAAGACGGCTTGAGATCCTTGCGATAAAGGCTTCAGGGATAAACTTACATCGAATCCTTATAGTACTCGGATTTGCAGGACTTCTGGACTCGGGAATTTCCTTTGTCGTCGGTGAATTTTTTATGCCCGAAGCCAATAGGAAGTTCAGGTATGTTAAAACGGTGGAGATAGAAAAGAAGAGATCTCCTTTTAAGAGAATTTTTGCGAGAAACCTGAGTTTTTTTGGAAAATCCGGGTATCTTTACTTTTTTAAATACATAAGTTCGAGAAACAACAGGGGAATTTCGCCTATAGTTATGAAAATCAGAAACGGCCGCGTTGTTCAAAGGATAGATGCTCGTGATGGGGTTTACAGGGACAGTATGTGGGTTTTCAAAGATGTAACGGTGAGGGACTTTTTTGACGGCGAGGTTAAAGTTGAATTTTACAGGGAAAAAGAATTTCCTGAACTCACAGAATCTCCTTTCGAGCTATTGCAGGAGCAGTACAGACTGGACGAGATGAGTGTATTTGATTTGAAAAAGAAGCTTTCTGCACTAAAATCAGCGGGTCTTGATTATTTGAAGATTCTTGCAGAGATCCACATAAGGATTGCGTTCCCATTTGCCAACTTCGTAATTCTCTTTTTCTCTCTACCCCTTGCCATGTCCATGAGAGGGAAGGGGAGGACCCTGGGATTCGGCCTTTCTGTCCTCCTCTCCTTCGTTTACTGGGGAATACTCCAGTCTTCAAAAATAATGGGACAGCTCGGGAAGATGGATCCCCTTCTGGCTGCATGGACCCCCAACATTCTTTTTTTCCTACCCGGTTTATATTTTGTTTTTAAACTTCGTAGATGACCTTTGATAGTTCCTGAGGGCTTCATTAATCTAAAACTCAAAAAGAAGGAGTGCAGCCATGAAGATACCATCGGTATTAACCATTGCCGGTTCTGACAGTGGAGGGGGAGCGGGAATACAGGCGGATTTGAAGACATACACGGCTATAGGCGTCTTCGGTATGAGTGCCATTACATCACTTACTGCTCAGAATACCACAGGTGTATATGGCATATTTGATGTCTCACCGGATTTCGTCGAAAAGCAGATTGATGTAATTTTCGAAGACCTCCATGTGGATGTTGTGAAGACAGGGATGCTTTCCAATGAAGGGATTATCAGGGCTGTCGTCAGGTCTCTCAAGAAGTGGAAGTTTAAAAAAATCGTCATCGATCCTGTTATGAGGGCCAAAGGTGGGGATCCCCTTCTTGTTCCAGAGGCTACGAAGGCTCTTATCGACAGTTTTTTACCCATGGGCTTTATCGTTACGCCAAATCTTCCCGAGGCAGAAGTTCTATCCGGAATGAAGATAGGTTCAATTGATGACATGATTGAAGCAGCAAAGAAAATACAAGCCCTTGGGCCCTCTCATGTGTTGATGAAAGGTGGACATCTTGAAGATTCCAGTGAGGCTGTTGACATCCTTTACGACGGTCAAAACTTTTATAAGTTTACTGCAGAAAGGATTAAGACAAAGAACACCCATGGCACAGGATGCACTTATGCATCAGCAATAGCAGCCTATCTTGCAAAGGAATTTGATGTTGTAGAAGCCGTTAAAAGTGCCAAAATTTTTGTAACCGGTGGAGTTAAGTACGGTCTTGAGCATGGAAGCGGGCACGGGCCTGTA
>JALSOD010000231.1 GCA_026986655.1 Caldifarciminota bacterium
CTCCCTTGCACTCGGAGGCAATGGGTATTCAATGGTTATCTATCCCAACAACAACGACCAGACGTTTGACTCTCTGCTGAATAATCCACGAAGGGATGCCTATGTTGTCGTATCTTCCTCTTTCAGTTTCACCCCGTTTGCAAATATTCTCATAAGACTGAACCGGTTTACAGGTTTACTTTTAAAAGCTGGATACACTTATTCAACTGGTACGGACTGGAAGTTTGATGACGGAGACAAAGTTCTGAATCCACCGGACATCACGCCATCCGGTTTCGTGGGGTCGGTAAATGTTGTTTTTGGAGGTTTCTTCGAAGTTGCTAAGAGGTGAGGGGTTTTGTGGGGCCGTACGGCCCCACAAAACCCCTCACCTCGCCTCAAGAAGTCTTATTATACCTCCGGCAAATGTCCACTCCCTGAATTCTGAAAATTCAAATTTGCGTAGAAATTCCTTTAAGTCAAGGTTAATAAATTCTTCGGCGAGCGGGCATTCAAGCTTCCTGATGAAAAATTTGACATAAAAGGGAGCTACATCAACATCAAATTCTGCATAGTCAAAAATATAAAATTTTCCACCAGGTTTAAGAGCCTTTCTCACGTTCTCAACTATTTTCTCCTTGTCGAAATTCTCAAAGCCGTGAAGCACAAAAGAGATAAATGCAATGTCAAATTCTTGCCTGAAGGGTAACGTTTCCTCAATCCTCATATTAATAAACTCAGCATTGGGAAAGTCCCTGCATTTTTTTCTGGCCTTTTTGATCATCTCTTCGTTTATATCGAGTCCCACAAGTCTTGCATCCCTACCTGCTTTCTTCAGCATGTAACAGGCGTTCCTGCCAGTTCCACTCCCCAAATCGATTATGCTGTAGCCAGGTTTGATATCCATCAAGGAGAAGATTCTCTTGAGCAGTCTCGGATACTGTCCCAGTGTGACTATATCGAGCAATTGATCGTAAAATTTTGCTTCAAGTCCTTTTATTTCAACTTTTGACCTTGGTGAGCCCATGATTCTTCTTCTCCTCCAGATGGTAATAAATTACCATGACATCAGATGTTCTAACCCCAGGAATACGTGCAGCAGCTCCAAGGGTTTGCGGTCTGAATTTTGTTAATTTCTCTTTGGCCTCGTTGGAGACTCCTTTTATTTCATTAAAATCAAGATCCTCCGGAATTTCTATTCCTTCAAGCTTTTCAAATCTCTTGGCCTCTGACATCATGCGTCGGATGTACCCTTCATATTTAACCTCAATCTCTACCCTTTCAATTATCCAGAATGGAAGCTCTCGCCCTTCACCGAGCTCTCTTATGTGTTTGTAAGTGATTTCCGGTCTCTTCAGAAATTCGTACAACGTGATTGAATCCCTTATCTTGCCCTTTCCAAGTCTTTCGAGGATTTTATTTATTTTTGAGTAGTGGACTCTCGTTTTCTTTAGTCTTTCGATCTCCTCCTCCCACATCCTCTTCTCTTCAAGGAATGCTCTATATTCTGTGTCTTTAATAAGACCAAATTTGAGACCGTAGTGCATGAGCCTATCTCTTGCGTTGTCACTTCTCAAAATAAGCCTATATTCTGCCCTCGATGTAAAAAGTCTGTAAGGCTCATCGGTACCCTTTGTAACAAGATCGTCTATCATAACCCCTATCAGAGATTCTGAGCGTTTAAGATAAAATGGGTCTCCCCCTGAGGCTCTGAGTGCAGCATTGATACCTGCGATAATACCCTGAGCTGCAGCCTCTTCGTATCCAGAGGTCCCATTTATTTGACCAGCAAGGAAAAGTCCTTCAATTTTCTTTGTTTCAAGCCACGGATGAAGCTGGGTAGGAATTACATAATCGTACTCGATGGCATAGCCGGGTCTTAAAACTTTGACCTTTTCAAGTCCTGGAATTGAGCGAAGCATCGTAATCTGATATTCCTCTGGAATAGATGTTGCAAGTCCGTTGAGATAATACTCGAAAGTGTCCCTCCCATCTGGTTCCAGAATCACCCTGTGTGAATCTTTGTCCGGGAACTCAACAAGTTTTACCTCTATCGATGGGCAATATCTCGGCCCCTTTCCAACAATTTTACCCGTATAAAGTGGTGAGCGGACAAGGGATTCACGAATTATTCTATGGGTCTCAGGCGTAGTCCGAGTGGCATAGCATACAACTTGATCGAGCTCAAGAACAGGATTTCTGAAGGAGAATCCCCGTGGAGGCTCATCGCCGTACTGTGGCTCCATAACAGATAGATCAACTGATCTGATATCAATTCTTGGAGATGTGCCGGTCTTAAACCTGCCAAGCTCAAGACCAAGTGACTTTAAGGATTCTGAAAGATCGTTGGCAGGGAATTCACCAGCTCTACCGGCAGGATAAGAAGTTAACCCGATCCAGATCACTCCTCCAAGGAATGTGCCTGTTGTAAGAACCACAGCTCCTGCATGGTATTCCAATCCAGTTTTGGTTCTGACTCCAATGACCCTTCTATCTTTCACCAGAATATCCGTAACTTCGTGCTGCATTATATGAAGATTTTCCTGATTCTCTACAACCCTTCTCTGGCGAATTCTGTAGGCTTTTCTATCGGATTGAGCTCTCAAAGCCCAGACAGCAGGCCCCTTTTTGGTGTTCAGCATTTTAAATTGAATACCTGTCTCGTCGGCAGCCATACCCATTTCACCGCCAAGTGCATCAATGTCCTTAACAAGCTGACCCTTGGCACTTCCACCAATGGCTGGATTACATGACATTTGACCGATTTGATCGAGATGAAGTGTGAACATGAGGGTCTTTGCTCCCATACGGGCAGCAGCGAGTGCCGCTTCTATACCTGCATGACCAGCACCTACAACTATAACATCATAAGTCTCTGGATAAATCAGATTCATTTCTTACCCCTCATTTTTAAAGGTGAATTATTAATGATAAAGATTTAAAATTTTAAAACAAGTTTATCCATAAGTTTTACCTCTTCCTGACGACCTCCTCCTCAGGATACCTCTGTATCAATCTCTCCATAAGCACTTTTGTTCGTTCGTCATGCTTGTATCCAGAGGCATAAGGAATCCTTTCCTTAAACCCTGCTTCATAATTTAGTGAAAGCATAAAAATTTCGCGCAGGTACTTGCCAATTATTGAGGCAAGTGTAATGGGCAAATACTTTTCATCACCATTCAAAATAAAATAGGCATCAAATTCCCTGTGGGGCAGCCTCAATCTGTAACCAGAAATTTTCTTTTTTTCTTCAAATGTTTCAACAACTTCTGTTCCAGTTCTCATGAAGAAATTCTTCTCGTAGAACTTCGTTCCCCCGATCTTACCCATCATCGCAACATCAAAGTCAAACTCCAATTTGTAAAGCAAATGTTCAAATAGGAGGTAATCAAGAAATGATTTATTATCAACCATCTCTATCATTTCATTAAAATCTGCCGGGAATACCACTTTGGATTTAATCTCAAGTATCCTGATCCCTGCCTTTCTCAAATATGCAGGAATCTCTAAATTTACCGCTTTTTTTGCCCAGACTGGAACCTCAATTTCTGGATGTATATCAAAATCCTCACCTGTAAGTTTTTTTAACATTGACCTCAAATCCATAGTTTCGTATCCACCTGCTAAAAGGATACCCCAGGACAAAATTTCGCCAGCAACATACCCTGAGAGATTTCGGGAGAAAATCTTTTTACTATCCTGAACTTTAATCGGAAAGTTGAAATTCTCGGTTTTAAGCTCTTCAAAAGGGTCACCATCGAACTCAAGTAATATAGCTGTGACAACGAGAGGACCAAGCACAGGCCCATACCCATTCTCGTCAATTCCGACTACTCTAACTTTATCTCCTGATTGTGACACTATCATATCCAGTGAAGATAAAAAGATTACTCGATAATGTCAAGGCCAGAATGAGACTATTTGAAAAATAAAAACAAGGTAAAAATCCCTCTGTACCCACCTTCACTAATAAAAATTTTTGGAATCATTCTTGCTCCCCTTTTGTTAAGAGGAGAGATTTGGGACTTTTTGTATGGAATTAAGCAGTTGACTATAAAAAAAATATCTATTGCTTTCCACAAAAATTTTTCTTGTAAAGTTAAACGATGTGTACGCGATTATTGACTAAATGGTAGCTCAATTCGGTATTTTGCAACACAAGTTGACAAAACTTTTCTGGTGTACTATAATACTAATACACTGAAACACATGTTTTTTTAAAAGAAAGAGTTTAAAATAAAAGGAGGTGAATTATGATAACATTAATTTTTTTAGCATCGATTATCCAGACAACAACGGTTAAGGTTAACTATGTCCAGAATCCACCGCATCTCGATGGATACGTGGATTCTGTCTGGAACAAAGCCGATTCAATATTCAACTTTCACCAGTTTGAACCTGATTACGGGAAAATTCCCCACTTTAAAACTGTAGTAAAATTCTTACAGGATAAGAGCAATCTATACATTCTTGCTATAGGTTACACAGGTGATGAAAAGCCAAGAGCAAGTGCATCAAGTACAGAAGACAGAATAACAATTTTTCTTGACCCCTTCTTCTCTCATCAGGAGGCCTATTTTTTCACAGTAACAGCTGGGGGTAGTCATTACGACGGTATAGTCTCTGACAATGGCAATAGATGGAATATGTCCTGGGAAGGATATTGGTTCCATAAATCAAAGGTATTTCCACATAAATATGTGGTCGAAATCAAAATACCCTTCAGAAGTATTCGATATAGTAAGACTGAAAATCGGTGGGGGCTTCAGGTTAAAAGATATATCCCACAATATTTTGAAACAGATTACTGGATTTTACCCCGGAGAACTGAGGAGTATCAGGTTTCTAACTTCGGCATACTCAGGGGAATTAATCCTGCAAGTTCGGGCCTTGGAATTGAATTTTACCCCGTTGGAATTATTAAAAGCGAGAAGTATGATGATGCGAATCCCAATCAATCCTTAAAATTTGGTCTTGACTTCACATGGAATGTCACTTCCGATATCATAATAAATACTACCTTCAAACCCGACTTTGCCCAGATTGAGGCTGACCCATTCGCTCTAAATCTTTCAAAATTTGAAAGGTATCTGAGAGAAAGAAGACCCTTCTTTGTGGAGGCGAATGAGATATTTAAGCCAGTAAGGTCAAATTTTGATGGGATTTTTAATCCTTTTTCGATATTCTATTCTCGTAGAATTGGGAAAAAATTACCCGACGGAACTGAAATTCCTATTGATTTTGGGAGTAAACTTACCTATAAGTCTACAACATGGCAGTTTGGGGCAATGTCTGTCTACACTGAGGGTAAACATTATACACTTGATACGCTATATTACGAACCACCGGCGCTCTGGAACGTTCTGAGAGTTAAAATCATGCCCTTCGAGAAATCTATCGCTGGTTTTATGATGGCGTCTAAACACGTGAACTTCCCAGACTCATCTGAGAATTATATAAATTTCGAGTTTGACGGACATATGAATACAGGTCCTCATTCGATAATCTACCAATTTGCACACTCCTCACCCTATAACCAAAGAGGTGGGAACGGAGCTAATCTCGCTTACACTTATATTTCAGACACATGGATAGGAGGCATTGGAACATCGTGGGTTGGAAAACATCTTGATTTCTCATCAACAGGGTACATGGATGTCGAACCAGGAAAACGCTTGGTTGCCTCCTTTGGTAGACTCTCATACTTTCCCGAGGGGAAAATTTTTAAGTCAACAAATGCTGTTTATACCGGGATTAACAGGGATATACACGATCCAATCAATGAGTACACGATCGGAATGTTTAACAACCTGGAATTTCGGTCTGGATATTTTCTGGGATTATCTTTCAGTCGTGGGAACACGTATGATTTGGGCAAAAACGTGAGAAGCCTGTGGTACCATCTGGAGATAGGGAAAGATAGAGGGAATTTTACCTACGGCACATGGAACAACTTTAACAAGGGATGGAACTATAACAGACACATCTACGCCTGGCAGGGTAATGGTGGAATCTGGTCCGATTTCCCGATCACAGACGAGATTTCTGGAAACCTATCGGGAAGGTACTGGATAGAATTTGACACGACAGGAAAAATATTGGATGTCTATACCTCAGTTAGACCTTCACTTTCTTGGCAGATTGCAAGGGATAAGAGGTTAACTTTATCGTCTGAAATAATTCCTGTCAGGACTGATACCTGGAAGGTAAATGAAGGCAGAGTTGGTTTAAAATTTGTTTACAATTTCAGACCTAAGTCAAGAATTTACCTTGTATGGAATGAACACTTTGTAAAGAATGGAAACACGTACAAATCGGATGAGAGAATTATGGCTTTTAAGGTGAGATGGGCAATTCCATTTTAAATTTACAGTTTTACCAGCTTGATTCGATAATACCTCCGGCGACAAGCAAATCATCACTGTAGAAGGCAGCTATCTGCCCGGGGGTTGGCGCCCATTGAGGTTCTATAAATTCAACCAAGATGAGGTCCCCACTAATCTCAATTCGGGCAGGAGCTGCCTTATGAACATTCCTTATTTGCACGAGATACCTACCACTGGTCAGATCTTCAAATTTGTTTACTAACCTGACTTTCATAAATTTTCTGTAAATCTTATCTTTCTCTTGAAGTATCACTCTGTTTTTTTCTGGATCAATACCCCCAACATAAACTCGTCTGCCGAGTGCAATTTCAAGTCCTCTTCTCTGGCCTACTGTATAGTACTGGATTCCTCTGTGATATCCTACAATTGATCCGTCAGGCCCGATAATGGGACCGGGTTCTAGACCCATTCGACCTTCCATAAAATCTCTAAACTTGCCTCTGATAAAGCACACATCTTGAGATTCTTCGTCCCGGGCGATCGTAATTCCTGCATTTTTAACGATCTCTCTGATCTTTTCTTTGGAATAATTACCAAGGGGGAATTTTATACGCTGAAGATGCTCAGGAGACACAAGAGAAAGAAAGTAAGACTGATCTTTCCCCCGATGTACAGCTCGAGCGATAAATTTCGTGTTATCTCTCGATACTATCCGTGCATAGTGTCCTGTGGCAATCCAGTTTATACCCATTCTATCTGCCAGATGGATAAGATTCCTTATCTTGAATTCTCTGTTACACCATCCACAGACATTTGGGGTTTTACCCTCTCTGTACTCATTAATAAATTTTTGAATTATCTCTTTCTCAAATTCTTTTCTAAGGTCTACCTTGATGAGTCTGACCGACAATCTTTTCGCAATATCTTCTGTTTTCTGGTGCTCGAAGAATTCGTTAAAAATAAAGGTCACAGCTATGGGCTCAAAACCCTGTTCCCGCAGGATAATAATGGTTCCTGTACTATCAACTCCGCCTGAAAAGCCCACAAGTATTTTCATACTGGAAATTATAAACTTGTGTAGCTAATTATAGAAACCTGGAGAAAAAACTTTTTGAATAAAGCTCACACAGAAGAGATAGCCAGATTAGAGTCTATAATATAATGAGACGTCATACCGCTAATAAACTGATTACTTTACCAGATACCCGGGCTTGTATCACTACTCCAAAATTTTCAAAAAATAAAACTCAGGCTACAAACCAATCGGAAAAGATCGAGCTGTGGTAAAGAGTACGAAATCTCCGGAATCTGCTTAATAAAACAATTCCCTAAAAATCATGCCTGGTGTAAGGATATCTTGTTTTTTAGCGGTTTTCATTCCCCTGAGCCCCTTCTGGCGAAGGGGGTTTTGGGGTTTTAATGTCTCTACTCGCATAAGGAGATTTCCTACAACTCTAAAAAATCTGAGAAAAGGGGTAGGGGGAGGATTTTTAATTTTATCCTACCTTTGAAAGCATTTGTGACATCTTTTCCTTTCAAGGAAGGATAGTTCTTATTTGGTGTACTCTTTTCGAGAAGATTTGAAAGAAGTTTGCTCAAATACCTATCGCGACCCTTCTAAATTTTCCCTTGTTACGACCTGATGTTGACTATATAATGAAAATAACCTAAAAAGGAGGTTTGAACATGTGGCAAGATTGGGTTAATTTCATAATCGGTGTGATTATATTTGTTGCCGCAGTTGCAGGAGCACAGTCACATATTATTTTCTGGCTCGGTGGTTTGTTGGTGGCCTTCTTTTCAGTTTGGTCAGCACTGGCCAAGCAGTCTGGAGGCCATTAGAGATATAGGGAAGTTAAGATAAATGGGGGGCCGCGCGAAGCGCGGCCCCCCATTTATTGTTTAAAATACTATCCCCATCATAACCGAAAACCGTAGTCATCAATTTTCACAGTCCTTCCATTGTCCTTCACGTACTGAATCAGGTCATGGAAAAAATTGTTTGTGGAAAGTGTCTTTGCATCTCCGATAATTATTAACTTACGTCTCGCTCGTGTAATGGCAACGTTTATCCTCCTCAAATCGCTCAAGAATCCGATCTCCTGCTCTGGATTTGAGCGTACGAGGGAAAGAATTATGACTTCTTTTTCCCTCCCCTGAAAACCATCCACAGTATGAATCTCTACCCCTTCAATTTGACTTTTCAAATAATCCTCGTGGTCTTTGTAAGGGGTAATTATTCCTATATAATCTGGTTTCACTCCATATTCGATCAACCTGTCTACCAATTCCTTTACCAGTCTGGCCTCGTGAGGATTGTATTTAGAAAAACTTCCCCTCTTGAATTTTTCCAAAAATCTTCCCTGCGTATCAACAAATACTATTGGAGTATCTCCCAGAATTTTGTCCCTGATCTCCTTTCCTGTAAGGTCTGACAACTTTATATCCTTCACTGACTGGTGAGCTATAAGCTTGCCACCATAAAATTTTTCCGATGGGAATCTCATAATTTTCTCGTTCATTCGATACTGAATCC
>JALSOD010000232.1 GCA_026986655.1 Caldifarciminota bacterium
CTTAATACCTCCAGCCAGATACAGGAGTTGTATGGGACTTGCCAGAGGATAGGTTCTGTATAGTCCTGGCCGAGCCACTTCACCAAGTACAAAAACCGCTGTTGAGTGCAATTTACCGAGTGCTATATCAAATTTAACATTTGTAAAGTGTTTATGCATTTTTTTGACGATTAAGTCTTTTGCTTCTTTGAAAGTGAGTCCCCAGACATAGGTTGCCCCCGCCTTCGGAAGTATAATTTTACCGTATTTGTCGACGTATAGATCGAAAGTCTGTTGGTAAATTTCACTCCAGACGTTGATTATAATTTCGTCACCTGGTCCTATGACGTAGTTTGGCCCAACAGGTAAATTGAAGCCAAGTGAGTCATAAGAGGCAAGGGTTTCCGGTTTAAACATTTCGTAGCCAAATTGCACAATTTCGGTGTCAGGCTGGAGGGTATAATTTCTCATGAAAGCCTTTTCAATAGTTGAGTAAACTTTCCGGGGTTTTACCAGGAGAGACTCTGGTTTAAATTCTTCCTTCTGTACTGTCCTGGGTTTTTGTGATTTTGCCCTTATCGTTTTTTGCTGAGACTTTATGAGCTCTTGAATCTGCTGTTCTGAAAGCCCAAGAGACTCAAGCTGTTGAGTTATATTTGAATTTGACTGCGCAAATGTTATCCCGACAAGCAGAAAAATTGAAATAAATCCCTTCATCTTATCTCTCTCCTTAATTCCGGGAAAAGATAGGTGTATTTCCTTGGAATATATTTGGGGGGTATGTTGTAAATTATCAAACCTAATTCTGTCTCATTAATATCTCTTAGAAGATTCCTGAGCTCAAGGAGAGCTCCAGTCGGGGTTTTGTCGAATTCTGCGAGCAGGAGAAAGCTTTTGGCTTTCTGCAATTCCTCTCTTGCCTCTGGATTCTCAAGTGGCGATGAAATATAGGTAAAATTTTTGTTACCGAGTTTTTCCCTGATCTTTTCAATGTCACTCTGGTTATCCATAACCGGGAAAACTGCAATAGGAGGTGTGAAGAAGCTTAGTATTCTATTCCTCAGGAGTTCGTAATTCTTCAGACCTTCAGGTGGAATAAGTCCGAGAACTTCAAATTCCTCAGTAAAAGCTTCGGGTTCTCTGACGAATGGGTTTGTGTATTCTTTGTAAATGAAATAAGTAGTGAGGAACAGAACAAGAAGAACGAATGTTATTATAGTGTTAATCGCATTCTTGGGCCACGCTTTTATATCCGGCGGACGCGCAGGATCGAGCACTTTTACGAACGGTTTGGTTACCGAGATCTTTAACACGTCGTTTAGCCTTTCAAGATTTGTTACATAAAAATTTGCCATCTGGGCGCTCATTTCAGGACTTCTCGTTCTCACTCTGATGTATATGACCCCCGTTTCATCACTTATCTTTATCTTTACAATTTTGTTGAGCCTTTTAATGGCTTTATCCAACTTCCTGGTTTTGAAGTACTCCATAAGATTGAATTTTTTAATGACATCTTCCGCCATCCTTCTTGATTCAAGGAGTGCTATTACCTCTTTTGTTCCTGTTCCACCTATATTCATTCCGCCTGGAAGGAGGTTTTTGATAACAGAGCCAAAGGGTATTGATAGCTGTCCTCCAGAAGGCGGTAGAATGGCTACAGTAGCATCATATTGTTTGTGAATCAGAAATTTTCCTGTCAATCCAACAGCCAGTGCAATCAAGACAGAGGGGATAGAGATGGCCCAGAATTTTCTTTTTATGATATGGGCCAGCCTCGTTAAATTTATAGTTATCTCAGCATTTTGGTTCATTTGAAAATCTCCATCTGTTCATTCAAAATCTCAAAATGTTTAGAAAATTCTTCTCTGAGCTCTTCGGGCTTTACACTGGCAACACCAAATTTCGAAACCTCTATACCTGCAGCTATTGTGGAAAGTATAGCCGATTCTACGATGCTAAGTCCAGAAACAAGACCGAGGATCGCGACAGCAATCACTGTATCACCAGCACCAGTAACATCATAAACGTCCTTTTTGATTGAAGGAATTTT
>JALSOD010000233.1 GCA_026986655.1 Caldifarciminota bacterium
GAAGTTTATCAAGCCTGCAAAAGTTGCAAGAGACATGGCGCGGGATATCCTTAAAAAATGGGACGAAGAGAGAATGAGTCTTTTTTGTGAGAGTGACGATAAAATTGTCGCCAGAATATTCGATTCCATGGAATTTGAAAAACATTCAATAGAGTCCCGGATAAAAGAGGCTTTTCAAGATGTCTACAACAAATCCTTTGCTCAATCACTGTATGGGGAGAGTCCAAATTTCCACAAAATATTGAAGAGAGTTTCAAATCTGAAAATAATAGGGGTTTATTTCAACATTCCGATATCTACGTGTATAAAGAGGCGGACGGAGAACCCTGAAGTTGAGAGACGGGGTGAGGGGATTGATTGGGAAGAGGTTATACTCAGGATGGTAAAGAGGTATCAGGAACCGATGATTGAGGAGGGATTTGACGAGTTAATAAAGATCGAAGAATGAAAGGGGTGGGCTCCCTGCGGGAGCCCACCCCAAAACTTTCTTCAAATTTCCTTTATTTTCCTAACTTCTCTTTTAATAGTGTCGCAACCTCTGCTGGCTCTGCAGCAACGGGTACGCCAGCAGCATTGAATGCCTTTATCTTTTCCTCTGCAGTTCCTGAACTACCTGAAATAATTGCCCCAGCATGACCCATTCTTTTCTCTGGTGGAGCTGTGCGTCCTGCAATAAACGCAACAACCGGTTTGTTAAATTCACTCTTTATGTACTCTGCTGCATCCTGTTCATCCGTTCCACCGATTTCTCCGATCAGCACCACAGCCTCTGTCTCTGGATCATCTTTGAACAGTTTTAGAAGGTCAATAAATTTTGATCCAATGATAGGATCGCCACCGATTCCGATTGCAGTTGATTGACCAAGTCCGTTGGCAGTGAGGTGGCTTACGATCTCATAAGTCAGGGTCCCACTTCTTGAAATTACGCCCACAGGACCTCTCTTGAAAATCTGACCTGGCAAGATCCCAAGCTTTGCCTCATCAGGTGTAATGAGTCCGGGACAGTTGGGCCCTATAAGCCTCGTTCCTTTTTCCTCAAGAAACCTCACGACTCTAAGCATGTCATTAACAGGAATTCCTTCGGTTATGGCAACAACGAGCTCTACCCCAGCATCTGCGGCTTCCATGATTGCATCAGCAGCAAAAGGAGCTGGCACGAAGATTACAGAAGCATTTGCACCGGTCTTTTCCACAGCCTCATGCATTGTGTTAAAGACAGGGAGACCATCAACAGTTGTTCCACCTTTTCCCGGTGTGACTCCACCTACAACGTTTGTTCCGTACTCTCTCATTAATTTAGTATGGAAAGATCCATCTCTACCTGTAATACCCTGGACTAATACTTTTGTGTCTTTCCCAACAAGTATTGACATTTATTTCCTCCCAGTGAAATTTTGCAAATTGTAATTCGCAACCATTCCAAGTGTCAAGTTACTGCAGAAATTCGGGATTTTTTTGAATCATGACCTTATAATTAAATGAACTATCATCTTTGGAGGTCTACCAGTGAGAAAAATTTTCTACTTACTTTCAATATTTTTTGGAATAACTCTACTCCAGGCTGCAGAGGGAAATATTGGATTTGTCGACATGCAAAGGATTGCAAACAATTACTACGATCTCCGAGAAGCAAAGAGAGAGCTCAATTCCAAGATCAGAGAATGGCAGGCAAAGAGGGATAGTTTGAAAGCCGAAATCGACAGTCTGGAGAAGGAATTTAACAAACAGCTACCCATGCTCACTGCCGATGAAATCGTGAGAAAACAGGAAGAGATATCCAGAAAAAAACAGGAATACAATGCCTATGTCAAAAAAATCTGGGGAGAAAATGGCGAACTTGAGAAATTCACGAAGAAGTTGGTTGATCCCTATGCCCAGAGGGTAAAGGAGGTTATTGCTACTGTTGCGAAAAACATGGGGTACACGGCTATACTCGATAAATCTTCATCAACGGTGCTTTTTATTTCCGGTCAGGATGATATTACCCAGGCCGTGCTTCAGGAATTGAACAAAGGCACGACACCGGCTGGACCGACAAGGAAAAAATTGCTTGCCGTGTTCCCTTTTAAGGAAATGAATTCGGATGCCCATGCCGCAGGACTTGGTGGTAAGTTGCAAAAATTGATTTACAACGGTTTCAATGGAAGTTATAAGTTTGACGTTAAACCTTTGAAGTACGTTTATGATGCAGTACAGAGTCAGGGGATCACGTCCTATGAAAATATGACCTACAATATCGCCCTAACGCTTGCCAAACAACTTGGTGTGGATTATTTCGTCTTTGGCAATGTGAAACTTTCGGGGGATCAGGTAACATTCACGGTTTATATGTACAGAACCACAGATGGTAAGAAAATTTTAGAAGATAACGCAACGGTTAAAAATGAGGATGTTGATCTGACTGCCAAGTGTGCAGAAATAACCCACGCCATGATTATGAAATTCAAGGAATAGTGAAGGGAGGAAATTTCACTAAAAATTGTGGTACCGCACTTTTGGCAGCTTTAAGTTTTAAAGAGCAGAGGATTCTTTAGGGAAAGTTGATTTTCAATTCCACCTTGACAACTGATTGAGAATTTGCTACTCCAAGAATGAGTGCAGTTACAACCAAAAATTTCTTCATGTCATAACCTCCTTTCCATATCGGTTAAGCAAAGGTTAAATCTGGATTTAAATCTTTTCAACAGGGGTACTATCCGTTCAAAAATCTGATTTTGATGATCAATACTGATGTTGCTGATCAATATTTCGAAATCTGACAATGGATTGATATAAGCAAAAAGTTCAGAGAACCTTAATCAACCCATCTTACATAGTGAATATCCTCGGGTGATGTGGTCAATTTTTCGAATCCAGTTTTTGTTACAAGGTAGGTATTCTCAATGCCCACCATACCTTCACCGGGGAAGATAAGCTTTGGCTCGAGGGCGAAGACCATCCCAGGCTCAAGCTTCATATCAAATCCTCTTGCAATAAATGGATACTCGTCGACCTCAAGGCCCACACCGTGGCCTACGAAGCTTACCCGGTAAGGTCCGTATCCCATGAAGAATTCTCCGTATCCTACTTTTTCTGCTTCTTTTACTGCGAAATCATAAATTTCACCTGCTGTGATATCCGGTTGGATAAGATTTTCAAGCTTGTAGAGCATCTCTCTTGTAAATTCATACGCCTTCTCCATTTTCCGGGAGATTTTCCCGATTGCAAAGATTCTTGTCTGGTCCGAAAGATAGCCCTCAAAATTTACCATAAAATCTACATCTATTGGGACATTTTCTCTCAATGGTCTATTTGTGGCGCCGTGACCCAGGGTAGGATGGATGCCAAAACCGCCTGTCGGAGCATCGGCAAACGCGGAGACGCCCCCACTCTCATCTGAGAGTACGTGACCGAAAAATAGCTCCTGACCAAAAGCTCTCATTCTTGTTGGGCCGAGATGCCCCTTAAGTTTTGCAAGATAATCGATCAAGCTGATAAGCTCCCATTCTGTCATGCCTCTATGTAGATGACCTTTTACCTCTTCAAGCACTTCTGCCGTTATTTTTGCAGCTTCTTTTATTTTTTCGATCTCAAAATTCGATTTTATCTTTCTTAGATCACGAATTATTCCCGAGACGTCGATAAACTCTGCATTTGGGAAAAGTTTCTTGTATCTCCTGAAAGTTGAGACAGGGACAACATCAAACTCAAAACCCACCACTTTGGCGTTATAGTCAGAGAGGATTTTCCCCGCCTCTTTTAAGCCTCTTATGGAAACGACTTCAATAGGAGTCTCTTCTCTCGCCCTCTCCGGGATTCTCCTCACAAAAAACGTAGGTTCATTACTGGTGGGAATAAAAAGAAATCCCTGCTGGACCGTGCCGGAAAAATAATACATGTCAACATTCTGGAGGATAAGAACGGCGTCTATCCCCTCCATCTTTCTCTTCAAACGTGCAATTCTACCAAATACTTCTTCATCTGGAACCCATTTCATCCATCAAACCTCCATAAAATTTCTAAATTCCTCATCAAACTCGTTAATATTTGAAAAACGAATTATTCTACCGTCTTGGAACACGTGTGGTATTTCGGGCAAATTGTACGAGAACAACGTTTTCCCCATTTTCAGTGCATAGGAAATTTCAATAAGTGTACCTTCAGAAATACCGATTGAGACCGTTACAATTCCCGTGTTAACGAGTACAAAATTGCGGATTTCGCCAATTCCTGTGGTGATCGGGATATCCACGTAAGGATTTGCAAAACTGAGGTTTTGCTCAGGCAGTATGCCGAGCGTAAGACCACCTCCCTTATTTGCACCTTTTAGAGCTGCCTCCATAATTCCACCTTTGCCCCCTGTTGCAACAATGAAACCATTTTTTGCAAGATATTCGCCTATCTTAAATGCCATCTCATATTCTTTTGGGGAAGGCTCAGAGGGACCTATAACGGAGATTATCTTTTTCATGACTAAATCTTAATACCACACTTTCTCTTAATCAACGACCTGAATCTGGATAGAAAAAGTCAAACGGAGGAAGGACGTGTTAATTTATGATTCTCCTGCCTTTAGGAATCTGGTTCTTGAGACGGCCATTCCTGTAAATGGCCGAACCAAGGATATCTCCCCCGGATTTAACAATTACCTGACCCTCCTCAACCCTCTCTAACTCACCAACCTCTAAATCAAGCCCTCTAATAAACTTTTGAGCGTCTTCTTCTCCAAGAACAACCACATTCTTTCTTGCAAGGTGCCCAAAAATCTGCATTGCCGCAGTTGTCCATTTAAACCCCTTTTTTGAAACCCTCAGGAAGCGAATTCCCCTCCTTTTGAAGACCTTTAAATCAAAATTTTCCATCTCTTTCGAGGTTATCCAGATGTCCGATTGAATGTAAAATGCGTAACTTTCAAATTGATCAGGAGAAATCCCGAACCTTTCTTCTATGTATTTCAGCCCTTTTTTGAGGGTTGAGTCCATTAGCGCCTCCTCTTTTTGACGATCTTTGTCTTGATCTCAATAGGGACACCCCAGAAGCCAAATCTCTGTCTGATATTTTTTTCGATGAATTTTATGAAAGATTGATGTAGATTCCCTTTTGCGCCCAAGAGAAACACAGGCGGATTTTCTCTTACCTGTTTTAAAAATGTGAGCTCGACGGGAGGGGTGTATCTGCTAAATATTTCGTAAAGCATGTTCTCTAATTCTTCTGGAGAAACGAATCTCTTTCTCTCCTCATACACCCTTTTAACAGCATCCTTTAGATAATTTATGCCCTCACCGGTCTTTGCAGATGTTAGAATTTTTGGTGCGTAATCCACGAAGCCGAGCTCTCTTGCTATATGGTGAAAGATTGGTTTTCGGTCTTTAATTAAATCCGCCTTGTTCAGTGTAATTACGAGACCTTTCCCCTCTTTTTCCGCAAGGGATATGATTTTTTTATCAATGTTGGTGATTTCACTGGAAATATCTATCACAACAATAGCTACATCAGCAAAGTTGAGTGAACTCAAGCTCCGAAGGTGTGAATAGTATTCGATCTCGTCGCTATATTTCCTTTTGATACCTGCCGTATCGACGAATATGAATTCATCCGTTTCGTAATCAACAGAGTCCCTTGTAGTTCCCGGAATATCTGAAATTATGGAGATGTCTTCCCCTGTAAGAGCGTTGAAAATAGAGGATTTTCCTACATTCGGTTTCCCAAGGATGGTAACAGGGATTTTCCCTCTCCTGCTTTCTGAGACCTTTTCACCGCCAACCTCTTCAACGACAGTGTCTAAAAGTTCGGAGATTCCGTATCCATGGGCTGCTGAAACCTGAATGGGTGGACCCCATCCGAGTACTTCAAATTCCTCAAGATATGGAGTTTTCACGTCTGTTTTGTTGGCCACAAGAAGGACCTTTTTCCCCAATTTCCTCAGCCAATCGCTGATCTCCGTGTCGTAAGGGGTGGGGCCTGTTTTCCCATCAACGAGAAAGATCACAAGATCTGAATTTCTCACAGTCTCTTCAATTTTATTCTTCACAAGGTCCCAGAGCGGGTCTTCTTCTGGAGGGAAGAATCCGCCTGTGTCAATTAGTTCAAAGGCCACATCATTCCATGTTACGATTTTTGAAATCCTGTCCCTCGTGACGCCTGGTCTATCGTCCACCACGGCGAGAGGTTTTTTTATGATTCGGTTGAAAAGAGTGGATTTACCGACGTTTACTCTTCCAACTATAGCTACTTTGGGCAATTTCATAGACGGAAAATATAACTGGTCGTAATGATTGTGTCAATTGACCTGACGGGTTGACGAGTATTAGAATTGCAATGAGGAGTTATTTAAAAAGGAGGTTCAAAAATGAGCGAGAAAGCAGTTTTCGAGGTTATTGATGTTATAGATTTGCTGTTTAAAGGGGTTGAGAAAAATTTTGAGATAGAGTTATGGGATGGGACGAAGGTCCCGGCAGATACATCCCCTGAATTCACACTGAAAATCAATTATCCGTGCGCCCTCTGGCACGCCCTTGTTTCACCAACTGATCTCTCCATGGGAGAAGCCTACCTTTACAATCTAATCGATATTGAGGGAAACATTTATGAGATATTCCCTCTTGGAGAAAAAATTAAGGAAAACTTTAAGAATCCGCTATTAGCTGCAAAACTGGGAACAAAACTTCTGAAGTTGAGGAGGTATAACGACCAGTGTAAAAAAGCGATTGCACACAAAAGAGAAGCAAGGTTAAAGGGGAAGAAGCATTCCATCGAGAGGGATAGAGAGGCAATTTCGTACCATTACGACGTTTCAAACGAATTTTACAAACTATTCCTTGATAAAAATCTTGTTTACTCCTGTGCTTATTTCCCCACAGGTCAGGAAGATCTTGACACTGCTCAGGAGCTCAAGCTCGATTACATCTGTCGTAAATTACAGCTTAAACCCGGTGAAAAACTATTAGATATTGGATGTGGCTGGGGAGCA
This sequence comes from Caldifarciminota bacterium, assembly GCA_026986655.1. Classification (GTDB taxonomy): domain Bacteria; phylum Hydrothermota; class Hydrothermia; order B15-G9; family WFZT01; genus WFZT01. The sequence goes on from JALSOD010000233.1 coordinate 6,950, forward strand.
CTTGTCATTCACGCGGCAAAGAATTATGACGTTGAAGCGCTGGGAATAACGTTAAGCAAAAATCAGTACGACTATGCCAGAGAGTGGATCAAAAAGGAAGGACTCGAAGGTAAAGCAAGGGTAGAATATATGGACTACAGGGAAGTAGAGGCCCCTCCTGGTGGATTTGACAAGTTGGTCAGTGTTGGAATGTTTGAACATGTTGGAGAGGAGATGCTTCACAAATATTTTGAAAAGGCATGGAATTTGCTCAAGCCCGGCGGAATATTTTTAAACCACGGAATCGCCTGCCGCTGGAAAGATTGTGGATTTCATGAGAATTCCTTCACGAACAAGTACGTTTTCCCGGATGGCGAGCTGCTTGCAATCAGTACGACCTTGAGACATGCAGAAGAAGTGGGATTTGAGGTAAGAGATGTTGAATCTCTCAGGGAACATTATGCAAGAACCCTGAAATTCTGGGTTGATCGGCTGGAAAAGAACCACGAAAAAGCCCTGCAGTACGTTGATGAAGTAACCTATAGGATCTGGAGACTCTTTATGTCAGGGTCATCCTATGGTTTTGACACAGGACGACATAATCTCTACCAGACTATACTCGTCAAGCCGGACAAAGGTAAAAGTGGTATGCCATGGAGTAGAAATTATCTCTACAAAGATACAAAATTCTGACGCGTTGAACGTTGAGGAAGACAAGGTGGGGATTTTTAAGGTAAAGTAATGTGATGAATTGCGGAATAACGGTGTAAAGAGAGGGGAAATAAGATGTTCTAATTCTTGTGAAAATCAAAATTCCTCCTCCATGTTTTTTAAACATCCTCCCGCAAAGTTATAAACATTTTGTAAATTTGACATTAGAATAATAGTTCAATAGAAAAATTTGCAGGGAGTGTGATGATGAGGAAGGTTTTTATAATCGGGATAATGGTGCTACCACTGTGGGCTGGAAACAATAGTCAGATAGGAAACAATGTCAAAAATGCTATTGTTCAGGCAACTCAAACTGAGCATGTCCAGGTGGTAGAAAGTACAGCAGAGACACATGAGAGGTATATCGGGGAAGTGCTCCCATTGTGGAGTAGCATTCCGTTTATTGGAATATTACTCTCAATAGCACTTTTTCCACTATTCGCGCCGAAGTTCTGGCATCACCACTATCCGAAAGTTGCGTTCCTTTGGGCTTTGTTACTGGCAATTCCATTTGTTATTGTCTATAAACATCAGGCAATTCACGAAATTTTACACATTTACATAACCGACTACATTCCTTTCATTATACTGTTGTGGTCACTCTTCACTGTCGCTGGTGGAATTTATCTGAGAGGTACACTTGTGGGCACTCCGTTGACAAATGTTGTGATGCTCCTAATAGGTACGATTCTTGCCTCGTGGATGGGAACCACAGGCGCTGCTATGTTGATGATAAGACCATTCTTACGTGCGAATAAGATGCGGAAAAATCGCACATTTATGGTCTGCTTTTTCATATTCTTGGTTGCGAATATTGGTGGATCTCTTACACCACTTGGTGATCCACCGTTATTCCTTGGATTTCTGCACGGAGTTCCATTCTTCTGGACTTTTAAGCTGCTACCTCAATTATTGCTGACGGCAGGTATCCTTCTAATCGTCTATTTCCTGATTGACTCTTACTACTACAGAAAAGAAGATTTACCGCCTGTTACGGATGAAAAGGTACCCTTGAAGCTCGAGGGATGGTACAACCTCTTTTTACTACTTGGTGTGGTAATAGCTGTTTTATTGAGTGGAATCGTGGAGCTTGGAGAAGTCAAAATCTTGG
>JALSOD010000234.1 GCA_026986655.1 Caldifarciminota bacterium
ACTATTTTTTAATTTCCTCAAAATTATAATAATCGAGTCTCATGGAGATACCGAACCTCGCAAGCAACGGAGAAGTTATCATCCCGGCACGAGTGGTAGCTCCAATCAGTGTAAATGGGGGAAGATTCAACTTAATCGACTGAGCGGACGGCCCTTTATCAATCACAATGTCAATCCTGAAATCCTCCATAGCCGAATATAGATATTCCTCCACCGTCCGAGGTAATCTGTGAATCTCATCTATAAAAAGTATATCCCCTTCATTCAGATTGGTAATAATCCCCGCAAGATCAGCAGGGCGTTCAATAATTGGACCTGATGTCGTTTTTATATTAACACCCAATTCGTGGGACAATATGTAAGCAAGGGTCGTCTTCCCAAGCCCCGGTGGGCCGTAAAATAGGACATGATCAAGTGCCTCACCTCTTTTTATTGCTGCCTGAACAAAAACCTTAAGATTTTCTACTACTTTCCTCTGGCCTATAAATTCGTCAAATTTCCTCGGCCGAAGGGTTATATCCATCTCAAGTTCTGAACTATCAATATATCCGGGATCAGTAATCCTCATTTTATTTGAGAAAGTGCAGTTTTAATTATTTCTTCAACACTTAATTCCTTAGAAGTTACAACAACTTTTTTAACAGCACTTTCGGCTTCTTTTGGCTTTAAACCCAGCGCCACGAGGGCCTCTACTGCTTGATCCTCAATATTTTTGGATATTTTTTCTTCCTCACCAATCTCGGGTATCTTTCCCTTCAATTCAAAGATCAATCTCTCAGCCCTCTTTTTGCCAACCCCCTTTATTCCTGCAAGCGCCTTAACATCCTCGTTACTTATGGCAGCCAATATCTCCTCAGCCGTCATTCCTGACAGCAGCCTTATGGCAAGGGACGGGCCTATTCCAATAAGTTTAATTAATCTTGTGAATAATAGTCTATCCTCCTCGGTCTTAAATCCGTAAAAGATGAGCTCGCCTTTTACAACTGTGGGATAAATATAAAGCAGCTCTATCTCACCTTCTTTTTTAAGCCTTTCGAAGGTAGAAAGGGGAATAGTTAACTCAAAATCGATACTACTATCCTCGGTCAGATTGACCCTCAACACGCAGGAAAAAGGCTTCTTTGATATTAACCTACCTCTTATTGAATATAGCATCTTTTCTCATTTTATTAATTGCCGCCAGCGCACATGCAATAGCGTCCGTCACGTGTGATGGAAAAACGACATCTAATTTTAATATCCTTTTGACCATAAATGCAACTTTTTCTTTGGACGAATGACCATCACCGGTAATTGAAAGTTTTATCAAAGTGGGGGGTAAAGATATTACTTCTATACCGTATGTCCTGGCTGCCAACAAACTTATCCCCTTGACTGTACCAAGTTTTATTGCTGTATTTGCATTTTTGTGGTAAAAAGTATCTTCCATCACAAAATAATCAGGTTGCCACTGTTCAATTTTATTTCTCAGAGAATCGTAGATAAACAGCAATCTGTCTTCCAATTTTTTTACACGGGGGTGAATAACACCAGAATCAAGGAGATTGTATTTTTCATCAATTATGGCATACCCGGTATTCAAAAGGCCCGGGTCAACCCCCATGATTTTCATTATGCAACTTTTTGAAGAATTTCATCCGGTATGTCAAAATTGGCGTAGACCTGCTGAACATCATCATGTTCTTCAAGTGCGCTCATAAGTTTTAGCACCTTTTCAGCATCTTTATCTCCGAGTTTAACCGTAGACTGAGGTATCATTGTTATTTCAGCCTGAGTGGGTGTGATCCCCTTATCCTCAAACGCCTTTTTTACTGTCTCAAAGTCCTTGGGGTCGGTGTAAACTTCAAAACTTTCATCTCCTGTAATCACATCTTCAGCACCAGCTTCAATGGCTATTTCGAAAACTGTCTCTTCGTCTGCTACAGACTTGTCAATTACAATGAATCCTTTCTCTTTGAACTGCCATGCGACGCTGCCGGGACTCCCAAGATTACCACCGTGTTTCGAAAATATATGATCG
>JALSOD010000235.1 GCA_026986655.1 Caldifarciminota bacterium
ATTCCCTCTTCCTCAAGCCCCAGGATTTTTATCATAGTTTTAAATATATCTGTCTCTGTGATGATCCCGACGAGTTTTTTCTGGTCGTTTAACACAGGTAGATGGCCGATTCTGTATTTGTTCATCAAAATTGCAGCCTCTTCCAGAAGTGCATTCTCATTCACGGTAATCGGATTTCTCGTCATAACATCCTCAACTTTCAACTTTAACAGAAGATATTGAATTTCATGCTGACTCAGAGTCGTTACCTTGGACGGCATCGCTTCTCTTAATGTATTTATTGTTACAATACCAACCAATTTATCGCCTTTCATCACAGGGAGGGCACGGATCTTATTCTCCCTCATGGTTTTTTCCGCATCAATCACGAGTGTATCGGGTGTTACTGTTATGGGACTTGGTGTCATAACATCTTTAACAAACATTTTTCTTCCTCCTTATTTCCATTCTCTTTTGTCAATAATTTTCTTTTCTGATTTTAAACTATTTAAGCTAACGAATTCAAGCCTATCCACACGAACTCTGAGAACATCACGTAATTTCTCAAGCAGTTCATTACGAATTTTTTCAGCCTCTTCTAAATTTTTGGCTTCTACTTTCAAAAACAGGTAGTCACGCTCGGCCTCTCTCGTTACTTCAGCGACAAAATCACCCAGATTTTCATATCTTTTCAAGACCCCCTGAATTTGACCAGGGTGAACAAACATGCCACGCACCTTTACCGCATCTCCAATTCTTCCCATAAAGCCAGCAATTCTCTCAGTCTCCCTGCCGCATTTACATTTTTCGGGCAGTAACTTTGATAGATCTCCGGTACCAAACCTTATAAGTGGATACGTTTTATTAAATAGTGTGACCACAACCTCGCCTACCTCACCAGGGGAAAGGGCTTTTCCTGTTGTAGGATCAACGATTTCAAGTATGATGTTTTCTATTACATGCATGCCCTCCCTGTACTCACATTCAAAGGCGATCGCTCCCACATCTGCGGTCCCGTATCCCTGAAACGCTTTAATGCCATTCTCTTCAAATATTTGTCTTTGAGAGGGAGTAAATGGCTCGGCTGTAACAAATGCCTTTTTTATCGAAAATTTTGTGCCAAGCTCCTTAGATTTCTTTAAAAGTGTCATCAAAAAACTTGGTGTTCCTATAAAGCCAGTTACACCAAGGTCATTTATAATTCTGACCTGGAGTTCGGTATTCCCTACGCCGGTGGGAACAACAGTTGCACCAATTGCTCTAAGGCCTTCGTCAAACATGATTCCAGCTGGTGATAAGTGATAGGAAAAAGTGTTAATAACCACATCCTTTGCGGTAAATCCCGCAGCCTTGAGAGGTTCTTTCCAGTTCCAGTAATCTTCTTCTTCACCCTGTGGATCATAGATTGGACCTGGAGATTGAAATATTCTTTTCAAGGATGATGGTGGTACCGCAAGAAGTCCTCCAAAGGGTGGATCCTGAGCCTGGATCTCAACCAGATTGTCCTTTCTGATAACGGGAATCTTTTGAAGGTCCTCAATACTTCTTATATCAGAAGGAGAGAGTCCAGCTTCATCCATTCTCCTTTTGAATGCTGGTGAATTTTTATACGCAAAATCAATAATCTCCCTGAGCTTCCTTTCTCTTTTTGATCTTAAGTCCACTTTTACCCCCTTATGTAAGCCATCTCTTTCTTCTCTTGTAGTGCTTAACTTCTCTGAAGCTCTTTTTCTTACCGACTTCTGTTAAACCGAGATAGAATTCTTTGACATCTGGATTTTCCTTCAATTTATCTGCGGGCCCATCCATTACTATTCTTCCATTTTCCATAATGTATCCATAAGATGCAATGTTAAGAGCCGCCATTGCGTTTTGCTCCACAATGAGAATTCCAACTCCTTCCTCTTTGTTAATTCTCTGAATTATGTCAAAGATTTCCTTAACAAGTAACGGTGCAAGCCCGAGGGAAGGTTCGTCGAGTAGCATGAGTTTAGGACGTGCCATAAGAGCCCTGCCAATCGCAAGCATCTGCTGTTCCCCACCGGAGAGGTACCCTGCGACCCTATGTCTTAGTTCTTTAAGACGCGGAAAATATGAATACACCATCTCCATATCTCTTCTAACATTTTTCTTGTCCCTGCGGGTGTAAGCCCCGGCTCTTAGATTCTCTTCAACTGTCAGATGTTCGAAAACTCTTCTACCCTCCATAACCTGGAAGATGCCCATTCGTACGATTTCTTCGGCGGATTTTTTATCAATCCTTTCTCCATTAAATTCTATTGAACCGTCTGTTACTTCGCCGTCTTCCTCTTTAAGAAGCCCGGAGATCGCTTTAAGTGTTGTGGTTTTACCTGCACCGTTGGCGCCTAAAAGGGCTCTAATGTCTCCATCGGGTACTTCGAGGGAAACACCTTTGAGAACCAGAATTACCTGGTTGTATATAACTTCGATATTATTAAGGACAAGCATGATAATAAAAATTCAGGGGGAGGGGCTACTGCCCCTCCCATCAAATTCTTATTCTCCCTTTTTCTCCCACTCTGGCACAGGTGGGACGTCGAACCAATCCGTTGCCGCTACGAGATTCCCATTCTTAATCGTAACCAATCTAATTCCTTTTGCTCCTCTGTGGTCATTAGGACTGTATGAGATCGGGGTTGTAAGGCCTTTGGTGTCAAAATTCTTCATGGATTCAAAAGCCCTGTAAACATCGGGTCCCTTAACTTTCTTGTAGTTTCCGTTCTTTGCTTTAAGTGCCATTTCAACTGCATGAATCATCACCATTGCATTAACCATCCCGGTGATATACTGTGGATCTCTATACTTTATGTTCGGATGATATTTCGCATTGAGCATCTTCGCAAATTTTATTCCCTCAGAGTTATCGGACCAGATTCCAAACGGCATGGCGCCAAGATAACCTTCTGCTGCGTCCCCTGCAAGTTCTGCAAGTTTCTTTCCACTGCTCCAGAAATTGCCGGTGAAGACAACATTGCTCATCCCAAGTTTCTTTGCATCCTTCAGGATTGTACTGGTGGCCATGAATGTTTCCTGAATGAACACGAAATCAGCCTTTTTCTCCTTTATACGGAGAAGCTGAGAAGTAGCCTCAAGGGCACGGAGACTGACCTGCTCAATGTCAACCAGGTCGATTCCAAGTTCTTTTGCATACTCTTTTGCAGGTTTGATTGGTGCTCTTCCATAGCCTGTGTCATTGTAAATCAGGGCCATTCTAAGAGGTCTATTCTTATTCCAGTGGTCTTTCATGTATTTCATCACAGCCCTGACATGGTCAGCATAGGTTGTGACGGCAAGGAAGTTCCATTTTGGGGGCCAGACAAGGTGCTGAGAGAATGAAGCGGAAATGTAAGGGATTTTGTCTCTAACGACTTTTTCTTTTAGAGCCTCTGAGTCTCCGGTTCCCCAACCGATGATAGCTACAACATGATCCTGTTTGACATATTTCGCATATGTTGAGATTGCCTGAGGAATTTTGTACTGGTAGTCAGTCCAGATGAGTTTGATCTTTACACCATTTCCGATCCCTCCCTTTTCATTGATGTATCTGACGTAATCTCTTACTCCATCAGCATATTGGCTACCAACGTCACCAGTAGGACCGGTGATATCGAAGAATGCCCCTATTTTAATCTCTTTTTTCGCCTCCGCCTTACCCGGAGTGAAGACCATACCCATGGCCACAATGGCCACCATCACCAGGGGATACATAACCCCCTTTATCCATTTATACATCATAGCACACCTCCTTTTAAGTTAGCTTAATAAGAAAACGGCCATAATTTCCAATAGGCCTTAATCATCTGCCATCTGTGGTTGAGCCCGTCTGGCTCATAAATCAAAAAGAGAATAATCGTCAGGCCAAAGACAACGTCTCTCATTGCTGAAAAGAAATTCCCAATTGAGGGATAAACACCGGATAAGGCGTCGGCAATAAGGCGCAAGATTTCAGGTAAAAGAACCATGAAAATGGCGCCAAAGATAGAGCCGAGAACACTTCCCACACCACCGATTATGATCATGGCAAGATAATCTACCGATACACTGAGTGTGAAGTGCTCAGGGGTGATGATTGTTACATAATGAGCCCAGAGTGAACCTGCTATTCCTGCATAAAATGAACTTACAAAGAATGCGAGGAGTTTGTACTTATAAAGGTTTATTCCGATAATTTCAGCCGCAAGGTCATTGTCCCTCACAGCCATAAACGCTCGCCCCACCCTTGTTCGCTGGAGATTTTTTGCAAAAGTGGTGGCAAGGACGGCAAAGAATATTGTGATGAAATAATACTTTTTGTCGGTGTCAAATGAGATCCCAAATAGAGTGGGAGGATTGACCGGAAGACCTGAGGTCCCCTTTGTTAAGCTTGACCAGTGAATCATAACAAAGTTGATGATTACCTGTGCCGCCAGAGTTGCAATTGCAAGGTAGAGACCCTTGACACGGAGCGAAGGAATACCAAAGATCAAGCCCACAAATGCTGTGAATAGACCTGCAAGGGGCAGGGCAAGCCAGAATGAGAGATGTAGTCTCATCACAAGAAGTGCCGATGTGTATGCACCAACCCCGATGAATGCACCGTGACCAAGTGAAATCTGTCCTGCAAATCCTGTCAGGATATTCAAGCCAAGGGCACCAATAACGGCAATTCCAATAAGGTTGGCGAGTGAAAGCATGTAATAGTTAGCGATGAACGGGAAGACAAGTAGAAACACGAAGAAAACACCCACCCAGAATTTCAGGAACTTTGTCCTGAACAACGCCATATCCTGTTTATAGGTCGTATTAAAGGTTCCACATGGTAATCTATACATGGCTATACCCTCTCAATCCTTTCAAGTCCAAAGAGACCATAAGGCTTGATCATTAGGATAATTACAAGGACGACAAATGCAGCAACCTCTCTCACTCCTCCACCGAAGTAAGGGTCAAGATAGCCACTGGCAAGGTTCTCTATAATTCCAATCGTAAATCCACCAACAATTGCCCCGGGGATTGAGTCTAAACCTCCAAGTATTACGACAGGGAAAACTCTCAATCCGAAATTCGCGACAGAGATATTAATCCCATTGATGTTTCCAAGGAGCACGCCGCCAACTGCGGCGACTACGGCAGCGACAGCCCATGCCATTGCAAAAACCTTCTTTACAGATATTCCCATTGATAGGGCGGCTGTCTGGTCGTCTGCAGTGGCACGCATGGCAATTCCAATATCTGTGTATTTAAAGAATAGGGTGAAAATAACAAGAAATATCACAGACAGAATGAGTGACCATAAATACACCTGTGATATTCTTACAAATCCAATTTTTATCGGAGTTTCCGAGAAAATCTGAGGGAAAACGCGAGTTTCCGTACCCCAGAGAATTATTACAAGTCCGCGAAGGAACACAGAGAGTCCGATAGTCAACATTATGACGGAAAGAATGGGCTCACCAATCATTGGTCTTAAAAACAATTTCTCAATGGCAAATCCAAGAAACACCGCAAAGATAAGAGTTATGATGAATGATAGTAAGAATGGGATATGCAGGGATACGGTCAACCACAATGCCATGTAAGCTCCAATCAAAACAAGTTCACCCTGGGCAAAATTAATCACACTTGAAGATTTGTAAATCAGGACGAATCCCAGGGCCACCATCGCATAAACACTTCCAAGAACCAACCCTGTTACAATAAGCTGGATGAAATACTGCAAGGTTTAACCTCCCTATTTAAAACATGGTTTCTACTTTTACAAAAGCCTTAATAATTGCTTCTCTGCCATCTCTGTACTTGACTTTTGCCTGGACTTCGACTTGATCCTCACCCTGATAGAGGGCGTTAACGAGGTCAATGTATTTTTGCTCGATAAACCTTCTCCTGACTTTCTTTGTTCTCGTTAACTCCTGATCGTCTGCATCAAGTTCCTTATGAAGAATCAAGAATCTCTTAATTCTTGCCGCTTCTGGTAGTTGCTGATTCACCCTTTCCACATCTTTCCTGATGAGTTCGTAAACTTCGGGTTTCTGGGATAAATCTGTGTAAGTTGTATAAGCTATCTGGTGGTTCTCAGCCCACTTCCCAACATTTTCATAGTCGATATTTATGAATGCTGTAACGTATGGTTTTTCTTTTCCAAATACCACCGCCTCTTTTATATATGGGCTGAACTTTAATTTATTTTCAATATACTGAGGTGAGAAAATGCTGCCGTCGGAAAGACGCATTACATCTTTCATTCTGTCGATAACCACCAGGTGGCCATCTTCGTCAATATAACCAGCATCCCCTGAATGTAACCAGCCACCTCTGAGGGCTTCCTCTGTAGCCTCAGGATTCTTGTAATATCCTTTGAAGACACTTGGGGAGCGAGACAATATTTCGCCTTCTTCAGAGATTCGGATTTCTGTCTCGGGTATTGGTTTACCAACCGTTTCAAATTTAATGTCATCATCTCTGTGTACGACTGAAATTCCTGCAATTTCCGTTTGGCCATAGATCTGTTTAAGGTTCACACCGATGGCATGGTAGAACCTGAAAACGTCCGGTCCGAGAGCTGCACCACCTGTGTAGGCCTTTCTGATCCGAGTCATACCAATTCTGTCTTTCAAAGCCCTGAATAACATGAAATAACCAATTTTGTATAGAATTTTCCATTTTAGCGAGGGCTTCTCTTTGTTGAATTTGAAATCAGCCATTTTATAGCCGATAGGCATGAAAGTTTTATAAACAAGTTTCTTTAAAGGAGTAGAGTCCTCTATTTTCACCTGTATCATGGAGACAATGCCTTCCCATACCCGCGGAGGTGAGAACATTACATGAGGCCCAATTTCCCTGATATTTTCAGTTACTGTGGTTGGTTCTTCGGGAAAATTTACAGTAAAACCAATGAGGAGGCCACCTGAGATAGACATCATTTGTTCTCCAACCCATGCGAGAGGGAGGAAGGAAACGAACTCATCGGTTGGCTTCATTGGATCAACTTTAACGAGGAGATTTTCAGCCATCTTTAGCATGTTTTTATGAGTGAGCATGGCAAGTTTTGGAAGTGAGGTTGTCCCGGATGTTGTGAGAATCAGGGCAATGTCTTCCTCATCACCTTTTTCAATCTCTTCTTCAAATAGGTCCGGATGCTCTTTTTCGTATTCTCGGCCAATTTCCTGAACCTCCTGAAAACTCATGAGAATTGGATCTCTGTAGTTTCTCATGCCCTTTGGATCCCAATAGATAACCCGGCGTAGGAGCGGCAATTCATCCTTGATTTCCAGAACTTTATCTGTTTGCTCCTGATCTTCTGTAACGATAAAAACCGAGTCGGAGAGCTCAGCGATGTATTTGATCTCAGGTGGTGTTGAATCCTGGTAGATTCCGATGACTGCACCACCTAAACTTTGGGCAGCAAGTTCTGCATAGACCCACTCTGGCTCGTTATTACCAATTATGGATATGTGCTCGCCCCTTTCAAACCCTAATTTCTTGAGCCCCAGGGCGAAGTATTTTACGTTCTCATAATACCCCTTCCATGTGACCTCGTTCCATATTCCATAGTCTTTTTCCCGGATGGCAATTTTACTGTCCCCCCACTTAAGGTACTTCTCAAGTAGCAACTTGGGAAAGGTATAATTACCCATAGCAAATCTCCCTTTAATTTAACGAGAGTTTAAAATTCTTCACCAATATAAGCCTTGATAACCTTGGGATCTTTTCTTACTTCATCCGGCTTGCCTTCTGCAATTTTCTTGCCGAAATCGAGGACAGCAACTCGATCTGAAATGTCCATTACGACCCCCATGTCGTGCTCAATGAGGACCACTGTAACGTCTCTTTCTTCGTTGATGTCGATGATGAATCTTACCATGTCCTCTTTTTCTTCAATGGTCATTCCAGCCATTGGCTCATCCATTAGGATGATTTTGGGATCCATGGCAAGGGCGCGACCGAGCTCGACCCTCTTCTGGAGTCCATAGGAGAGCTGACCGGTCACCGCATATCTAATATGCTCAATTTCAAGGAAATCAATGATTTCTTCAATTTTTTCTCTGAAGGCAAGCTCCTCTTTTTCAGCGAGTCCCCAGTAAATGCCTCCTGATAGGACTCCCGACTTCATGTGAATGTGCGCGCCGAGCATCAGGTTATCAAGGACGGTCATCCCTTTGAATAGCTCAATGTTCTGGAAGGTACGAGCAATACCAAGCTCTGCTCTTTTGTGGGAGGGTAGTTTGGTAATATTTTTTCCCTCAAAATAGATGTTTCCTCTCTGTGGATGGTAGAAGCCACTTATGGAGTTGAGAAGGGAGGTTTTTCCTGCACCGTTTGGACCTATTATTGAGAAGATCTCCCTTTTGTAAACGGTGATGCTTACATCAAAGAGGGCATTTACGCCCCCGAAGCTCAGATACACATTATCGACTCTGAGAATTTCCTCCATAATCTCTCCTGTGGGTTTGATGATAGGGAGGGAAATCTATGCAAGTTTTAGATCTAATGACCATCATATAGTCAAAATCTACTATAAGTAAGCATGATTAATTTGTCAAGAACTTTTTAATGCTGTTATAAAATTCTTGGAACATTAAAGCAAATTACACATAATCAAGCGGATTTTGGCATCCCCATTTGTCCTCCTTCCCCCAGAGAGGGATTTTTCAGGAAGTTCCCCCTTTGACAAAAGGGGGATTTTACCTCGTTCATATTTTTCGAGCATTCTCAGAACTTTTTTACA
>JALSOD010000236.1 GCA_026986655.1 Caldifarciminota bacterium
ACCTCTTGAGATCCTGTAAATCCTTGAGATATCTGACTTGCTCAGATTCAATTTTTTATCCTTTAAAAGTTCTTTAACAACCCCCGGGCCGAATGGATTTAACCTGTAGATATTGTTTACACCTTTTATGTAAGATCTTACAATGTCCTGGGAGAAAACGACTATTCCTATCCTATCTCTCTTTATCAATTTCGAAATATCGGAAAAAATCTGCCAGCTGATATGGTCGTCAGAAGGAAACTCATCAATTACAATAAGCACCGGGAATTTATTACTGAGAATCTTTAGTGTATTGTAAATATTACTCACAAACTGCTGTCTGAGATTGGAATTGCCAATCTCCGGGAGTTTTTGATTTACAAAATTCTCCAAAAACTTTCCGAGTCTTTTTAAAGAGGCGGAGTAATTGTCGGATTTTAGATCAAACTTGATTGTAAAAATCCCTTGCAAATATGCTCTACTAACAATCTCGTCTGCCAGTGTCGACTTTCCGATTCCTTCGGGACCATAGAAGATGAGCACGTTGTTGCGTCTTTTTCCGCCCTCTATAACTCTTTTAAAGAGACTTTCGGCAATTCTCAATTCTTTACCACGTCCAACAAAGACCGAAAAATCTGACCACTCCGGTTGGTAGGATTTATTTTCAAGTATTTTCGATAGAGTGGACCTAACTTCTTCCGCATTAGCGGGTCTTCTCACCGGGGACTTTTCGAGCATTTTTACAATAAAATTTGACAGACTTTCAGGTATCTCAGGATTGATATGGTGGGGAGGATTCACAATCCCCATCAGGTGTCCATTTACAACAATTTCAACTGAACCTTCAAACGGTAACTTACCCGTTAAAACTTCGTACATCAATATACCGAGTGAATACAGATCAGACTGCGTAGTTGCTCTTTCCCCCCTCAAAATCTCAGGGGCAGTATAGTCAAGAGTCAGTGTTTCTGCCTTTGCGAGTGAATAGAGGTCAAGAAATTTCTGAATACCACCAAAGTCCGAGAGTTTGTAAGTCCCCTCTGAAGTGATCAAGATATTGGATGGCTTTATGTCACCATGAAGAATTCCCCTCTGGTGCAAAAATCCCAGTGCCGGAAGTATATCCTTAACAACTCTTTCAACAAATTTCCGCCAATTCTCCTTGAAATATTTCCCCTGTAAGCTACCACCTTCAGCATACTCAAGGACTGCGTATGCCCCATCATCTTTTAGATTTACGGAATAAACATTGATAATCTTGGGGTGTTTTAGTCCCTTCAAAATGAAAAATTCTGAAACTAATTCCTGAATATTACCCCTCTCAAGAAGCTTTAGAGCAAAGTGACTGCCATCTTTTTCTGCAAGATAAACCTTCCCGGTGGAGCCTTCTCCAAGTAAGGATACTATTTTGTATTCATCGATTTGTTGAGGGACCAATTCTACACCTTTCATTCTCCCCTCTACTTTCAATACGCACGGCTCGCGTATTTGTTTATGTATAATGATATTCCATCCACTATTCCCTCAGCAATTCTCCTTATGTACCACCTTGTTCTCAACTTCCTTGCCTCCCTCCTGTCGGTGATAAAACCTGCTTCAACGAGTATTGATGGGGTGTGGGTAAACAATAAAACGTAAAATCCAGCTTGTTTAATCCCTCGGTTATAAGCTCCTGTTTTTGAAAGAATAGACTCATGCACATACTGAGCCAATATTTGAGATTCCTTGAGATAACGGTTCTGGGCCATATCACCGAGAATTTTTTTGACCATCTCGTACTGTTTTTTATATCCAATTTCGTACTTTACAGATGAGTTTTCCAGCGCGGCAACTGCCCTCTCCCACTTTGTTCTTGCATTTGAAAGAAAATACGTCTCAAGGCCACGCGCATACCTGTTCCGGGAATAATTGCAATGAATCGAGATGAACAGCATGGCACCAAGCCTGTTTGCAATTTTGGACCTCTCCCACAATGGAATAAAAACATCTCTATTTCTTGTCAATACGACTTTAACTCCGAGTCTCCTTTCCGCTATCCTTTTGACCTCTTTTGCAATTGCAAGTGTAATATCCTTTTCCTTTATCCCATGATAACCAATCGCACCAGGATCTTTTCCTCCATGTCCAGGGTCGATAACTATAATCTCCCGGAAAGATCTTCTCACAGTATCTCTTCCACGTCTTTTGATGAGTGTCAGAGATAAAGTTCTTAACGATTTACTTGAAGCGTACGCCACATTCCTCGCAAGTCGCAGCTTTAATTTAAACCCTGAGATTGTGTGCTGAAATGACATTCCACTAACTAACTTGCTGGAGAATAAATTTGGATAGGCTTCAATAAAACCACGGGGGAAGAAGAGGATTAGTTCCCTGCCACTTTTCTTGAGAATCGGTCTAATATCAACATTGTGTTCGAATACATAAGTTACTTTATCTCTATGTTTTATTACCTTTTTTAATCTAACACTCGGGGGGTATTGAGAAACAATAAATCCCTTCTTATTGCTCTCCCAGTAGTACTTTCGATTATGCTCAATTTTTGAAAGGAGATAAGCCCAGTTATTTGCATCCGTATAGCCGTTCAAAATCAGGAATGTTATTCTCCTTCCCCTAAAATAAACTTTACCTGTCGGGGTAACTTTAACATGCTTACCGATGTAAAGGTTATGTCCAACTCTCCTGTATTTTAAATGAAATTTCGACGCAATATTACGATAATAAATTAAGTCAATTCCTTTTTTATGTTTGTACGGGACATGCACAAGATTAAAAGACAAAAGTATAGACAAAATCAAAAGTTTCATGCTGGATTTTATAAAGGGTTGTAATATCTAAATCAAGAGAACGCCTGTTTAATGAAGCTATTTTCATAAGTTATCACCTCAATTTGGAAATCTTAGATTTAAACATGCAAATAATAAAAAGGTCAAATGAACAAGTCCACAACTTCGAAATCCTTGACGAGTCCAAAGTCGGTTATCTTTAATTCCGGAATTACTGGAAGCGCCAAAAAACTTAGCTGCATAAAGGGATTTCTTAGTGTGCCACCAAGCGATCTATAAAACTTGTTCAGTGCACTCTCAAGGTTAGATATTGACTCAACGTCTTTGTTTGCCATGAGTCCTGCTACAGGAAGAGGGAGCTCGGCTATCACCTTTTGATCTCTCACAACCACCATACCACCACCGATTTCCTTCAATCTTTTGACAGCAAACACGATATCCTCATCATTGACTCCGAGGGCAACAATGTTGTGTGAATCATGGGCAACTGTTGAAGCGATAGCCCCCTCACGCATACCGAATCCATTCACGAATCCCACTCCAACATTACCAGTCCCTTTATGTCTCTCCCAGACTGAAATTTTCAGGATGTCATTCACAACGTCACTCACTACAAGGCCGTCTTCAATTTTTGCCCGCAACTCTATCTCTTCAGTTAACAAGCTATTCTCAACAATTTTGATCACTCGCATCCTGTCACCTCTTGCATGAATCTTGAGTCTGTTCAAATCCGGTACAACGTTTACACTACTACCAGCTTCGTGTTCACACTTATCAGTTTTTCCCTGAAGAATGCCCGATTTTACAACCCATCTTCCATTCTTTATCACATGTTTTACCTCAATATTATCGTTAAACAGAACAATATCTGCTTTTTTACCTGGCACGATTTCTCCTCTGTCGAAGAGACGAAAATAACGTGCTGTATTGATAGTAACCAGTCTCACCGCTGTGACAAGATCGAGTCCAAGACTTAAAGATTTTCTTAAAATTCCATCAAGGTGCCCTTCCCTGATAATTGTAGATGGATGTCTATCGTCTGAAACAAAGGAGAAAAATGGCCAATTTTCGTGTGTAACCAGAGGCAATAAAGCCTCAAGATTCTTTGCAAGCGTCCCCTCTCTAATCATTATTTGCATCCCAAGCCGTAACTTTTCTCTTGCCTCTTCAATCTCGGTACACTCATGATCAGAATAGATACCGCCTGAAATGTAAGCATTAAGATTTTTGCCTCTCAACATCGGGGCGTGACCATCCTGAACTTCAAAAATCCCTAATTTATCAACAACTTCCGGGACATTCAGATAAATACCTGGAAAATTCATCATCTCAGCAAGGCCAATTACACGCTCCATGTTTTTTAACTTCTTTAAATCATTAACTGTAATTTTCGCTCCACTTGTCTCAAGGTTTGTGGCCGGCACACAGGATGGAGCCATGAAAAAGATGTCAACAGGGAGGTTTTTCGAACTCTCTATCATAAACTTGATCCCGTCAATTCCCAGAACGTTTGCAATCTCGTGGGGATCAGCAATAACGGTTGTAGTTCCATGTTTCACGATAGCCTCTGCAAAATATGGTGGAGTCATCATTGAACTTTCTATGTGGATGTGTCCCTCAATAAAGCCAGGCGCCGCATAAAGTCCTGAGAAATCGTACTCCTCTACTCCCTCGTATCCTTTACCGACAGCAGCCACCTTTCCATCTGCAATTACAATATCAGTCTCTTCAATTTCCCCTGTTCTTACATTGATATGCCGAACATTTCTCAAAATGAGATCTGCTTTTTCTCTACCAGCTGCGACATCGATTACTCTCATTTCAAATCTCCTCCAATTTCAATCTTACCAGATTCAGAACAGTTAGTGCAGCCTGCTTTTTTACCATCAGTCGATCGCCTTTGAATATCCTTTCAATCACAGTTGTATTACCTCGAATAGAAACTCCCATGTAGACAAGCCCAACGGGCTTTTCAGGAGTTCCACCGGTAGGACCTGCTATGCCTGTCGTCGAGAGTCCGACATCTGTGTTGAGCAAATTCCTAACACCTTCGGCCATCATAATAGCTACAGGTTCCGACACCGCTCCAAAATGCCGTAGAATAACTTCACTCACTCCAAGAACATTATGTTTCACTTCATTCCAGTATGAGACAACCCCTCCCTTGAAATAATCGGAACTGCCGGGAACATCGGTAATTAAATTTGCCACAAGGCCGCCAGTGCATGACTCAGAAGTGGCAATTGTAAGCCCTTTTTCTCTCAACATTTTCCCAATGACTGATTGTAGTGTGTCACCGTCGTACCCGTAGATTGCATCCCCCAGCCTCTCCTTTAAAATGTCAATCTTTTTTTTCATCTCTTCCTGCAATTTTTCAGTATCCTCACCCTTAAGAGTGAGTTTTAAATCAACCATCCCGGGAACGATGGGATAGAATCCAATGGGGGTTAAAAATTTTATGTCGTCCTTCAAAATCTCCACGATGTCACTTTCTTTCAGTCCAAATGTCTTTACTGTTTTAACCAAAATATTGACCGGCGATAAATTGGAAAACTTCTCTGCTGCATTTTCGAGTACATTCCTCAGTTCATGCGGGGGTCCTGGTAGAACAAAAAGAATCTTTCCATTCAGATTTCCCCAATAACCCGGGGCAAGTCCAAAATCATTTTTTATCAATTCGAATCCCTTCGGGACCAAACCATAGTTTTTATGAATTTCTGTAATGTTAACACCGCGCTCTATCATCTTCTTTTCGATTTCTTTGTAGAGCTTTTCATCGAAGATAAGCTTAACTCCCGCACCTTTAGCAACAGCCTCCCGCGTCACATCATCAACAGTTATACCAAGACCTCCAGTAACTATTACCACATCAGCGTCCTTTAACGCCTCTTTTATCGATTTAACAATCTCTTCTTGATTATCCCTAACCGTGCAATCACGAAGAATTTCAATGCCATACCGTCCCAGAAATTCAGCAATGGTTTTCAGATTTGTATTGAGTGTTCTCCCTGTTAAAAGTTCATCTCCCACTGAAATAACAATGGCCTTCATTTTATCAACCTCCAGAACTTTTGTTTGTTTAGTGG
This sequence comes from Caldifarciminota bacterium, assembly GCA_026986655.1. Lineage (GTDB taxonomy): Bacteria > Hydrothermota > Hydrothermia > B15-G9 > WFZT01 > WFZT01. The sequence goes on from JALSOD010000236.1 coordinate 5,849, forward strand.
ACAACCCTCGCAAATTGGTCTACTTCTACAATAAACCTTACCTAACTTAACAATCAACGCATGGTATTCTTTGTAAATCTGGACATCCCGGGGTAGACTTCGCTCAAATAATTCCCGAATCTCGTCATAGTCCTCATTCCCATTCAAAACACCGTGTCTCTTTAAGAATCTACGAGTGTAGGCGTCAATGACAAAAACAGGTTTCTCAAGTGCATAAAGAATTATAGAATCTGCTGTCTCCTTACCCACACCGGGAACTGAGAGTAAGATCTCTCTCAAAGTTGAAACATCCTTCTCTTCTTTTAATTTTTCAAGCCCTCCGACATCTTTCAAAAAATTCAGGAAGCTTTTCAGTCTTTTTGTTTTAACATTAAAAAATCCAGATGGTTTTATGAGGCTGCTCAGTTCATAATCACTGAGGGATAATAGTCCATTCACATCAATAAGGTTCCTCTCCTTCAGGTTATCGATAGCCTTTTCGACGTTTTTCCAGTTTGTATTTTGGGTGAGAATAGCTCCGATTGCGATTTCAAGAGGCGTGTCCCCCGGCCACCAGTGTTGTGGTCCAAAGGTCTTAAATAGTTCATCATAGACTTCTATCAAAAAATTTTTAATTTCAGGGGAGATATCCATAGCAAATTTTATAACCGATTTTCCCAATAATATCAACGGATACAGAAGTTTTCCACATTTTTGCCTGTTGCGTAAAATCCAATTTAGCCCATAATTTCCCAATAAATGTTAAAAAATGTTAAAAAATTAAAAGAGCATTAAAAATGGCACGCAAAGAAAACGGTAGACATAATTCTAAAGCCCGGATAGACTCCCGCGGAAGGCTCTCTATACCCAAATCGGTTAGAAATCATCTAAAGGTTGAGAAGGGTGATACGGTGGTGATTTCAAACAGTCTATCAGCTGAGACGGACAAAACTTGCATTAACATCTTCCCATTGAGAGTTTGGGAAAAAGTTGAAAATGATCTAAAAAAAATGCTCAATTTTGGAGATGAGATAACAAGGGAAATAATCAGGGAAGTTATGGGTGAGATTGAATATGCTGAAATTGACGACCTTGGAAGAATTCTTATACCGGGAAATTTAATGGATGAGGCTGGATTAAAAAATGAAGTTCTCTTTGTTAAAATGCCAAACTTTGTTGAAGTATGGGACCCAGATAAAAGAATGGAGTGGAAAAGACAGCTTAGAGAAAAAATTAACATTGAGAGATACAGGGAAGTTTTAAACAAAATAAATATTGGAGGAGATCATGAGGAACGAAATACACAAGCCAGTAATGGTTGATGAGGTCTTGAGGTTTATGGCTGCAAGACCTGGTCAGATCGTTATCGACGCCACAGCCGGGCTTGGAGGACACACTAAGGCCCTCTGGGAGGCTGTGAAACCTGATGGAATTGTCGTGGCTATCGAAAAAGACCTTGATTCACTCAGATTTGCGAGGGAAAGAGTGGATGGAGACGGTGTAGTTTTCATCCATGAATCCTATACAAATCTTTCCAGCATAACAGAATTTCTTGGTATTAAAGGCAAAGTGGATGCCATCCTTTTTGACCTCGGGATCTCCTCGTATCTTTTAGAATACTCCGGCAGAGGATTCTCTTTTCTCCAGGATGAATACCTTGATATGCGTTTTAATCCAGATGAAGGCCTTCCTGCAGACCATTATATAAATCGCTTAAACGAGCATCAATTAACCCATATTTTCAAAGACTATGGTGAGATACGTTTTGCCCGCTCAATCGCCCAGGGGATCGTAAGATTCAGAAAAAAGCAGAGAATCAGCACAACTGCAATTTTAAACGAAATTGTCCTGAGATCAGTTCCGGGGATTTACAGAAGGAACAACAAGTTAAAGAAGCGTCTGCTTGCTCAGGTGTATCAGGCTCTCAGGATTCAGGTCAATAAAGAACTTGAATCAATTGCCACAGGACTTGTAGAGGGACTCAAAGTCCTTGCCCCCGGTGGTAGGATGGTGGTCATTTCCTATCACTCGCTGGAGGACCGTCTCGCCAAACAACTAAAGAAAATGAGTGGCGTCGATGCATTATTGAAAAAACCACTTACTCCATCACAGAGTGAAATTGCAATGAATCCAAGGGCAAGAAGTGCAAAATTAAGGGCATATAAAAAAGTGGGGGAGTTAAATGAGGAAGATATGGATTATTTTATTAGTCTCGGGTGGAATAATATTGGTCCTTATAGGACCAATATCGCCGCTTCAATGGGCAAAAGCTGAGAAGGTTAATCGAATCAATTCTCAACTTGCACTTGAAAAGGCCCGCATCGACAGCCTGAATCATAAAATTCAAAGGTTAAAAAGTTTTTACTATATAAAAAGGGAAGCTAAAAAACATGGATACAGACCGTCGAGACCGGAGGTCTTACACCCTGAGAGCTTACATCATACTAACACTGGTTCTGGCCTACACAGGTCTCACCGCGTACTATCTCGTTAAATTTCAGCTTTTTAACAAATCTCCGGTCAAAACACATGTAATAGTCCACAAACTTCCTGCCGAGAGGGGGGAGATCACAGATAGAAATGGCTTCAAGATAGCATTTAACCATTTAGCGTATAACGTTTATCAGAGGCACAGGATACCAGATAAATATGTTCCCCTGCTTCAAGACCTGGGGTTAAATGTAAAAAATAGTCCTTCCTACTGGAAGAAAAATCCTCGAATGGTAAGAATTGCGTCCAACATCCCTGCTGAAAAAGTTAAGGAAATCTATGGAATCCCTGGACTTACATTCGAAAAGGCGTGGTTCAGAACCTACACGGATCCATTAATCTTTGAACCCATAGTTGGATGTGTTCAGAGAACATCTGGTAGTGGTCTTGAAGGACTCGAATTTGAATTTGACAAATACCTTAAAGGGGTTCCCGGCAGAATTGCCTATTTGATCACAAATATCAAGGACAGTACGAAGAGAAATCGTTATAAAATTCCCCTGCCGGATTCGCAGATTGTAATACCAAAGAAAGGCTGCCAGCTTGTGCTTACTATCGACCAGAAGCTTCAAACAATTGCTTATGAGGCTTTAAAGAATGGAGTCGATGAGTGGCATGCAAAAAGAGGAGCTGCAATTATCGAAGTACCATCAACCGGTGAAATACTTGCATTCGCAATCTATCCATCTTACGATCCCGGCCTTTACACAACCACAAATCCATCGCTTAAAAGGATCTGGCCGATAACTGATCCTTATGAGCCAGGGTCAATTTTCAAAGTTATAACCTATGGTACAGCCATCTCAAAAGGGATCTCTCCAGAACTGATGATTGACACTGATCATGGAAGAATCAGGATAAAGAATTTCATCATATCTGATGTTCACCCACTTGGAAGAATTCCAATGAAAGAAGCACTCATTCACTCTTCCAACGTTGGGACAATCAAACTCGCTTTCATGATTGGAAAGAGAAGAATTTATTCAACAATTAAAAGAGCTGGAGTCGGAAGAAAAACTGGTATCAAATTACCAGGTGAAAATCCGGGGGTAATGGAAAATTATCTAAAATGGGACAAAACACGATTTGCCAATGTTGTAATTGGTTATGGTTTTCTGATCAACTCTCTTCATATCGTAACTATTTATGGTGCAGTAGCAAATAACGGTCAGTTAGTTTATCCAAGAATTGTAAAATGCATCAACTGTCCTGACAGTACGATAACATATTCGGTTAGATATGGTAACAGGCTTTTCCCCGCACCTGTTACCAAAACATTAAAAAGCATACTCGTTGATGTGGTAGAAAAAGGTACAGGGAGACGGGCAAAAATTGAGGGAATCCACATAGCAGGTAAAACAGGGACAGCAAATAAACTTGATAGAAAATCCAAAAGATACAATCGCAGTAAAAGAATTGTTTCATTCGTAGGTTTCTTCCCGGCAGAAAATCCTGCATATCTGATCTACGTAGTCGTTGATGAACCACACAAGAAGGGGTTTGAAGCATATGGTGGGAGTGTCGCTGCCCCCATCTTCAAAAATATTGTAGAAACTATGGTCAATATGGGGTACTGAGATGAGATTAAGTGAGCTCTCAAAATACGGTGAATTGATAAACTTCTCAGAAGACATTGAAATCACAGGAATCTCCTATGACTCAAGAAAAATTAAAAAAGGTGACCTTTTTATCGCTCTCGTCGGTAGAAACTTTGATGGCCACAACTTTGTCAGAGACGCGATAAACCGGGGAGCAGTGGCCGCAATAGTTTCGAAAAAACTCGATGTATCCATTCCCCAGATCCTCGTGAATGATACCCGTGAAAGTATGGCTCACATTGCAGCATATTTTTTCCAGTTTCCTTCAAAAAAACTTAAAGTTACAGGTGTAACAGGGACAAATGGAAAATCGACAACAGCGTTTATCGTTCACAAAATCCTGAAGACTCTCAACAAAAAAAGCTCACTCATTGGCACTATTGGCTACGAAATCTTAGACGAATTTATAAAGGCAGAAAGAACCACCCCAGAATCCCCGGATATTCAAAAATTTATGTACGAGACATGGAAGAGAGGTGGAGAATACTTCAACATGGAGGTTTCGTCACAGAGTATCTGTGAAAAAAGGGTCGAGGATATCGTTTTCAGCAGTGCAGTTTTCACCAATCTATCGCGTGAGCATCTTGAGTACCACAAGACGTTTGAAAATTATAAAAATGCGAAATTAGAGTTCTTCAAGAAAGCAGCCGACACAGGTGCGACAGCTATAATCAACGTGGATGACTCTCACCACAGGGATTTTGCCACAATCTTTAAAAAGAGCGGGGGAAAAAAAATCTTCACCTATGGGATCAAAAATGAGGCAGCTCTCAGGGCCACAGGAATAACTTTATCCATCGAGGGATCAATATTCCAGGTAGCATACAGGGGAAAAAATCACAGAATCGAAACAAAACTCATCGGGATGCACAACGTTTATAACATACTTGCGGCTTTTGCTGTACTGACAAATTATGGCTTCTCTCTCCGTGAAATCTCACAGGCAATCTCAAAGTTGCCATCTATTCCAGGGAGGCTCGAGAAAATTGAAAAGAATGGCATCTATTTCTTCATCGACTATGCCCATACACCTGAGGCTTTAAGAAACGTTCTACATACACTAAAAAATTTAACAATCAACAGGCTAATTGTGGTTTTTGGTGCAGGCGGTGATCGAGACGTAGGAAAACGCCCCATAATGGGGTCTATAGCCTCACAACTGGCTGACTTTATAATATTAACTTCAGACAATCCCAGGAGTGAGGATCCCCTGAAAATCGTGGAAGACATCAGCTCTGGAATATCAGGGAATAGTTACCTTGTAGAACTTGACAGGGAAAAGGCCATCAGAATAGCGTACTCTATGGCAAAAGAAGGTGATACTGTCCTGGTAGCAGGTAAAGGCCACGAAGAATATCAGGAGATTAAGGGTAAGAAATACCACTTCAGCGATAGGGAGGTTATACTCTCATTATGAAATGGCACATGAGATTTAACTTATTGGATATAGCAAAAATAGTTCATGGGAGTTTTATCGGGGATTCAGGAAGAATTGTGACAGGTTTATCAATAGATTCAAGAAAAATTGAGAAGGACGAAATTTTTGTAGCTATTAAAGGGGAAAGATTTAATGGCGAGGATTTCGTAGAGCAGGCGATGGAAAAAGGGGCATCAGGAGCTATCGTCTCAAAGGAATTTAACAGAAAAGTTAAAAACATCATTATCGTAAAAGATACCGTTGAGGCTCTCGGAAGACTTGCAAAATACTACCGTAGTATATTCCGGAATTTAAAAGTCATTGGAATAACCGGCTCAACGGGTAAAACAACCACAAAGGAAATGATTTATTACGCACTGAGAAACAGTTACAAAGTCGTCAGAAATGAAAAGAGTTACAACAACTTCATAGGCGTACCATTGACCATTTTTTCCATCGCTCCCCAAACTGAGATCTTAATCAGCGAAATAGGGACAAATCATCCCGACGAAATTGATAAACTGACGGACATTGTGCGTCCTCATATAGCAATTGTAACTTCAATTGGACCGTCACACCTCGAATTTTTTGGCACTGTAAGGAATGTAGCCATTGAAAAATCTGACATTTTGAAATACCTACCCCCCGATGGCGTGGCAATTTTAAACAGAGACATGCCCTATTTTAACGAAATCATAGAGGCATATCCCGTGAATTATATCATGACAGTCTCCACAAAAAACAAAAAAAGTGATTTTTATGCTGAAATCAATTACATGGATTTTGAGAGAAACGAAATCACAATTAATGGGAAATACCAACTAATACTTCATCCTGGGGGAATGGGAACTGTTTACGGAGCCCTCTTTTCTCTTGCTGTTGCAAAAATTCTTAATGTCCCCATCGAAGTCGCTCTTAGAGGTTTGAATGAATTTCACGGCGTCAATATGAGAAAAGAAGTCGTCGAATTCGATAGATACCGCATCCTTAATGATGCTTACAATGCAAATCCAGATTCCATGAGGGATTTTCTCATAACCTTGAGACCCTACCGGGAAGATGTCCTACTTGTTTTAGGTGATATGTTTGAACTCGGTGAATATGCCGAATTTTATCACCGCGAAGTGGGCAGACTCGTGAAAGAGTTAGGTTTCAGAAAATTAATAACTATAGGTGAGATGTCGCACTACACAAGCTTAGAAGCAGGTGACCTGGACATAAACCTACATCTGGAATCTGTTGATGATGTAGTTAATACAATCGAGGACATGCCTGAAGATAAGTTATTCATTGCAATCAAGGCATCAAGGGCAATGCAGCTCGAAAAGATTATTGAAAAATTGAGGAGGCAATGATGTTTTATCACATTTTCTATCCGCTCGCAAAATACTCGATCATTTTCAACCTCTTCAGATACATAACCTTCAGAACTATGTACGCATCTGTGACGTCCTTTGTGCTCACAATAATTTTTCTCCCGATTTTTATCAAAAAGGTCAAGAAGCTCGGACTGAAGGAGAAAATCTACGAGTACGCTCCTGAAACTCACAAGGTCAAGGAAGGAACACCCACTGGTGGGGGTGTCGTTTTTGTTACATCAGTCATAATTGCAACTCTTCTCTGGGCAAATCTTACAAATCTTTTCATCTACACAGCGCTTCTTGTGACCTTATACCTTGGCATTTTTGGATTCATAGACGATTATACCAAACTTCGAGGGGCTTCAGATCGTAGAGGGCTTCCCGCATGGGTAAAATTCCTTGGGCATTTTGTATTATCAGTGTTTGTTTTATTTATGATGTATAAAATTTTCCCGCCTGCGGTGAGGACAAAAACACAGTTTCTCGTGTTCAAGAATTTCTTCATTGATTTTGGATGGGCTTACATTGTATTTGTAATGCTCGTTTTCATCGGGGCCACAAATTCTGTTAATTTAACCGATGGGCTTGATGGTCTTGCCGCCGGTGCATCAATCCCCACACTTGGAGTATTTCTCATTGTGGCTTACATAGCAGGTAACAAGATACTCTCCAGTTATCTACACATACTATTTATTCCAGGTGCAGGTGAGCTCTCTATATTCATTGGATCATTCATGGGAGCTCTACTTGGCTTTCTCTGGTACAATGCCCATCCTGCGGACATTTTTATGGGGGATACAGGATCACAGGCAATTGGTGGTGCCCTTGGAATAGTCTCTATACTCACAAAACAGGAATTCCTGCTTGCAGTTGCGGGGTTCCTTTTTGTAATGGAAGCTCTCTCAGTGATTATCCAGGTGTTTTATTTCAAAAAGTCTGGTGGGAAAAGGATATTTAAAAAGGCCCCTCTGCATCATCATTTTGAAGAGCTTGGCTGGAGCGAAAACAAGATCGTGGTGAGATTCTGGATAATATCAGCAATATTTGCGGTTATCGCCATATCTACTTTGAAAATACGATGAAAAGTTTTAAAGAAAGTATCATAAGCAAAAAGATAGCAGTCATTGGAGCAGGAAGATCTGGTCTCGCCGCGGTTAAACTTTTAAAAAAATTGGGGGCACGGCACATTTTTCTATCAGAGAGGGATATTTTAAGTGAGTCAACGAAGGTTTTTTTACAGAAAAACGGGGTTCAATGGGAGGAAGGCGGACACACGTCCCGGGTTTTTAATGCCGACGTTGTGATCTTGAGCCCTGGAGTAAATGTTCATAATCCATTCATTTCGAGATTAAAAGAAGTATCCATCCCGATTTTTGGAGAACTCGAATTGGGATATAGGTTTATTGACGGAAAAATAGTCGCAGTCACAGGGACTAACGGAAAATCGACGGTAGTTTCATTGATAGCAAATATGCTGAAAGATTATATTCCGGCAGGTAATATCGGTGCACCACTTTCAAATTTTGCCGGCATGAAGAAAAATTTCGTCCTCGAAGTCTCCAGCTTTCAACTTATGTCAATTCAATCATTTAGACCCGATATTGCGGTTGTTCTCAACATTGATCAGGACCATCTCGACTGGCATCCAACCATCGAAGAATACATCCAGGCAAAAAAGAGAATTTATGAAAATCAGGGACCAGAGGACATTTTGATTTTGAATCTGGATGACCCCATAACAAAATCATTCGGTGAGGATGCAAGATCCCGTGTTTTTTATTTCAGTCTCAAAGAAAAAACCAACGCCTACATTGACGAAGATGTGTTAAGGTTATATATTTACGGGAGGGTCTATCCCCTTGTTAAAGTTTCTGAATTAAAACTTGTTGGGGTGCACAATCTTTACAACGCTCTTGCCTCATCACTTGCTTCATTTCTTGCAGGTGCTAAACTTGATGATATAAAAAGGACACTCTTGAATTTCTCCGGTCTACCTCACAGAATCGAATTTGTCAGAGAGATCAGAGGAGTTAAGTTTTTCAACGACTCAAAGGCTACAAATCCCCATGCCGTTATATGGGCACTGAAGTCATTTGACACGGACGTGATCTTAATTTTGGGTGGTAAGGAAAAGCACCTTGACTACTCTACCCTGATAAACGATGTCAGGAAAAGGGCAAAAATCCTGATAATTTTTGGAGAAAACGCTCCTTCGCTCGAAAAGACTTTCAGTGGATTAGTTCCACTCTACAGGGTAAATTCACTCAAAGAGGCAGTTGATAAAGCACTTGAAATTGCCGAAAGTGGCGATATAGTCCTATTTTCACCGGGAACATCGAGCTTTGATATGTTTAAAAACTACAAAGAAAGAGGGGAGAGATTCAAAAATGAAGTCAGAAGAATTAACCTTTGATGACATAAACATCGATGATAAAGATGTAAATGTGGAGGGATTACAAAATGCTAAAAGATCCGCTGGCTTTGATTGGCAGATTTTTACTCTTTTGATACTCCTTGTAGCCATTGGGATTGTTATCACTCCCAGTGCAGGATACTTCAAGATAATGGGGAAAAATTACTCCTACACCCGTTATTTAATAGACCATTTCCTGCGGGTATTTATCGGGTTAACTGTCGGTTTTATCTTCTATATGATAAGTCCCCAAAAGCTAATAAAGGCGAGATTCCTTTTTATTGGCCTGTCATTATTTTTTCTCTTGATTGTGCTCAAATTCTCTCCCTTTAAATTCAAGAGATGGATGCCAATCGGTCCATTTCTCTTCCAGCCCTCGGAGTTTACCAAAGTGGCCGTTCTTCTCTACATTGCAGGATTTGCCGCGAAGGGCAGGCAGAGGCTGAAGAGTTTAAGGAAGAGTTTCCTCTATCCTATGTTAATTGTTTTTGTCAATGTTGCTTTGATAATCGCTGAACCGAACATATCCACCTCCATCCTCATCGTAACGATTGCTACAGCCCAGCTCTTTATTGGTGGTCTGAGATTTAGATATGTTCTCCTCTTTATCCTACTCGCGGTCGGTGTTATTGGAACCGGTGTCATGGTCTCAAAAAATGCACGTGAGAGACTGCAAAATTTCATTCACCAGGAACAAATTAAACCTGGAAAACAGGTTTATTATGCAAGACAGGCTATAAAAAACGGTGGATTACTGGGGGTTGGAATCGGCAAGGGGGAACACAAATTTTTCTACCTTCTAAGGCAGGCAGACACAGACTTTGTTTACGCGGTAATCGGTGAAGAAATGGGATTTGTAGGTGCGTTTGCAGTTATTGTAATTTACCTGCTCCTATTCCTTCTGGTACTCCTCAAAATCAGGTCATTTGCTGATGATATGGCGTATGCAGTTCTGGCATTTGGTATCGTATTCACTTTTCTCATCTACGCCCTGATCAACATCTCCACATCACTTGGATTTATACCGGCAACAGGTGTGCCACTTCCATTTATCAGTTATGGTGGTAGTTCCATGCTTGCAAACATGACTATGGCTGGCATATTACTAAGGATACTGAAGGAGAAAAATGAAGCACGTTAAGAAAATAATTATCTCAACAGGGGCCACAGGTGGGCACATTTTTCCGGCAATAGTTGTGGCAAACAAAGCGCGTGACATCGGACTGGAGGTAAAATTTATTCTCTCAAGTCCAAGGATCGATCTGGATGTTATAGACTTTGATATCCACATGGTTCCCAGTGCTCCAATAGTGGGCAAGAAATCTAATCTGGCAATCAATTTATTGAAAATTTTTGCCGGAACCATTAAAAGTATGCCTATGACCCTTTCAGACAGAAGACGTAGTGTGATGCTTGCCTCAGGTGCCTTTCCCTCAGTCCCACCTTTAATTGCAGCGTATCTTTCGCGTCTCGATTTTTATATAATGGAACAAAATGTGATTCCAGGTGCCACAGTTAAAACCTTTGCCTCGAAGGCGCGCGCAGTTTTTACCTCTTTCCCTGAAACCCAGGATTATCTTGAGAATGCGAACGTCATTTTTACCGGCAATCCTATAAGAAAGTTGACGAAATATGAGAATGCTAAGAGATTCGTGGGACTTGATGAAAACCAGAAGGTCGTTTTTGTAGTTGGGGGTTCACAGGGAGCACGAAGACTGGCTGAAATCGCTCTTGAGACATCAAAAAAGTTGAAAGATGTTTTCTTTTTCATCCAGTGTGGAAGGGGAAACCTTGAGTATTTCAAGAAAATTGGCCTCGTTGGTAAGAATTACAAAATTGAGCCCTTCATTGAGGATATGGGCCTTATGTACTCCCTTGCAGATGTTGTTGTTTCACGTGCAGGTGCCGGAACTATTTTCGAAGTTATTCACTTTGGCATACCTTTGATACTTGTTCCCCTCGAAATATCACGTGGCCATCAGATCGAAAACGCGCGCTCCCTGGCAAAGAAACAAGCTGCCTTAATAGAGCTCGAATCCGAGCTTACACCCGATAAGCTTGCGGACAGAATTTCTGAATTATTGGGAAATAGTGCCTTACGTGAAGAGATGGTTAGAGCTCAAAAAGACTTTGCACCGTCTAATCCAGAAGAGAAAATTTTAAACTTTATCCTGGAGGATCAAAATTGATTTTTAGAAGAAAATTCCAAAAAATCCATATGGTTGGTATAGGCGGTTCCGGAATGAGCGGAATCGCAGAGGTTCTTCACAATCTTGGTTTTACCATTACAGGTTCAGATCTGAAGAAATCTGAAGTTACAGAAAGACTGGAAAAACTTGGAATAAAAATCCATTACGGGCACAGGCCTGAGAATATAAATGACGCCCAGATACTTGTCATATCAACCGCTATCCCACCTGACAATCCCGAAGTTGTGGCAGCTAAAGAGAAGGGAATCCCTGTAATTCGGCGAGCTGAGATGTTAGCTGAGCTCATGAGGATCAAGTATTCCGTAGCGGTTTCTGGCTCGCACGGTAAAACTACGACAACTTCGATGATCGGAACTGTGCTGGAAAAGGCAGGATTGGACCCCACTCTTGTTGTAGGAGGAAGATTGAGAGGGCTCGGCACTGGTGCAAAGATTGGCCAGAGTGAATTCCTGGTGGCAGAGGCGGATGAGTCCGACGGTTCGTTTCTGATGCTTTTCCCAACGCTCGCTGTCATCACAAACATTGACAGGGAGCACCTGGATACCTATGGAGACTTTGAAAACCTCAAAAAAGCGTTTATAAAATTCGCGAACAGTGTTCCATTTTACGGAGCAGCCATAGTGAATTTGGATGATCCCAACAATCAGGACATTCTTCCAGAGATCAATAAAAGGCTTATCACATACGGACTGAAAAGGCAGGCGGAAATAAACGCACGAGAAATTACCCTTTCAAACAACGGTTCAAAATTCAAAGTTTTTAAAAATGACGAAGAGATCACAGAAGTAGAATTAAAAATTCCAGGAATTCACAACGTTAAAAATGCACTCGCAGCATTCGCGGTCGGCCTCGAAATGGATATTCCTCCGGTTGTCATAAGAGATGCTCTCAAAGAATTTAGAGGTGTGATGAGACGAATGGAAATCAAAGGAGAATTGAACGGTATCACTTTCATGGATGACTATGGTCATCACCCATCAGAAATTGACGCAGTGCTTGAAACTCTCGGTAGATTTTGGCAGGGTAGAATCATTGTCATCTTTCAACCGCACAGATACACGAGAACAAAACTTTTACATCACGAATTTGGAAAGGTATTTCACGAGGCAGATATTGTGGTTATAACAAAGCTTTATCCTGCAGGTGAGAAGCCAATACCGGGTATAGATTCATCCGTCATTTATGAGGAGGTGAAAAAATCGGGTCACAAGGGCGTATACCTCATCGAAGATAAAGAAGAAGTAAAAGACTTCGTCCTGAATCTGCTAAAACCCGGTGATCTCGTTCTGACACTGGGGGCTGGAGATGTATGGAAAATCGGGATAGATATACTTGAAACCCTTAAAAATGAGAAGTGATTTGATAAGAAAAAATATCAATATCGCTAAATTTACCACCATGGAAGTTGGTGGAACAGTCGAATTCTATTCAAAACCTCGTAATTTAGAGGAGCTCAAGTATCTCATGAATTGGGCCCTTGACAGAGATGTTAAAACCTTCCTGCTTGGGAGTGGCTCTGATGTCATTTTTGGTGACGGCCATCACCACGTCCTGATAATTGACCTAAAATACTTTAAAGAGATTTCAATTCATAACAGGTATGTCAAAGCCATGGCGGGAGTTAACCTCAATAAATTGATCAAAATGACTGCTGAGAGTGGGCTTTCTGGGATGGAAGAACTATTTGGAATCCCGGGTACCGTTGGCGGCTCGGTGAAGAAAAACGCTGGGGCCTTTGGCCGCGAGATAAAAGACATCCTTGAATCTGCAAGGATCTTTACCTCTAACGGGGAGATGAATGAGCTTGGAGCTGATAAGTTGGGGTTAACCTATCGTGAATCCAACTTTGACGGAATTCTCATTGAGGCAACTTTTAAACTTACACCTGAAAATCCTGATAGAATAAAGGATAAAATGCGAGAGATTATCGGCAGGAGAAAGGCCACTCAGCCTAGGGGTAAAACATCGGGCTGTATTTTCAAGAATCCAGAAAACGGTCCACCCGCCGGTTACCTCCTTGACCGGTCCGGCCTCAAAGGATTTAAAATAGGAGGAGCAAAATATTCTGAAGTCCATGCAAATTTCATCGTTAACATAGATGGGGCAAAAACTTCTCATGTCTTTGAGCTTATAAATGAAGGTAAGAAGAGAGTTTATGAAAACTTTGGCATAATGCTCGAAGAGGAGGTGGTGATATTGAGATGAAAAAGTTAGCGACGATCGCTGTTGTTTTAGCTTTCGCTGTCGGATTTTTTAAGGTATCTCGAGAGATTAAAAAGGCAAATTTCCAGCACGTTCTCCATAGACAGAAGGGAATCGAAGAAGTAGTGAGGGAAACAACTCCTGAAATATTTTCTCGAACCCGAAAATTTATGAAAGACCGACTGATTTTGAAAGACGGATGCGTTATAATTTTTGGAAGTGGAAATATAAAAAAGAAATTGAGAATTGCATCTGAAATTTTGAAAAAAGAAAAAAACGTGACTGAAATTGATGTAAGTACACCTGGTTATGCTGTTGTAAAAAATGGGGGAAAGAAATGAAAATCAATGTGTTGAACATAGGTTCATTTTACATCTCAGGTGTCTCTGCCGATGTGCAGACAGACGAAAGAGGTGAACCTGCGAATATCCGAATTACGAGTTACGGAATTTCCAGAAGTGAAGGTATTACCGAAGGTTATGTGAACGCAAAGGAGAAATTTAAACACGCTGTCAACGAAGCTTTAAGAAAAATGCAGGCAGACCAGGATTATCGACCGGAGAATTTCTATATCTGTCTCACCGGTGCTTATATAAAGGGGAAAGAGCAGGCCGTCCAGAGGGCCTGGTCAAGCGAAATGCACTATATAACACCCGAGGATATTGAAAAAATCATGGAATCCTCAAGATCCATCTCCATCTCTCCTGACTATGAAGTGATTAGCGTCCATCCAAATCAATTTAGGATAGACGAATCAAGCTCAACCAAAAGACCACTCAAACTTAAGGGTCGTAAGCTGGAAATGAAATCGTACGTTGTTTACGGCGAGTCAAGCAAAATAGACAATATCAAAACCGCCTTGATGGAGTTGAAAATTTTACCATCAGGGGTCTTTTATCAGCCTATAGCCGCCGGGTATGCTGTTCTCACCCAGAACGACTTTGACTATGGGCTTTCTGTTCTTGTGGATATCGGCCATAGCACAACAGATGTTGCAATCTGGAAAAGTGGCGAGCTTGTTCATGCCTCATCCATTCCCATTGCCGGACTTCACATAACAAAAGACATCATGATCGCATTAAATCTCAAGAATTTTGACACTGCTGAACGTCTCAAACTCACCCAGGGAACAGCGAGAGACGACCTTGTAGCCGAAGACGATTTTATAAATGTAACCGGACTAAAAAGTGGTAAAACCGTTGAAATTCCAAGAAGGGTGCTTGCAAGAATAATTTATGCAAGACTTTACGAAATTTTTTACCATGTAAACAATATCCTGAGTGGTTACAGAGCTTCAGATTCGATTCCTGTGAGTGTAGTGCTCGTTGGTGGATCAACTGGAATTGAGGGTATAGAGAAGCTCGCCCACGAGGTTTTAAATGCCTCTGTATCAATTGGTGAAATCCAGGGTTTTTCAAACATTCCACCTGATCTTGAGTGGCCATCCTTCGCATCCACCCTCGGAACGGTAAAATTAATCATCGAGAACCACCTCATAACAGGAAAAATGGAAAATCTTCCCTCCAAAAACTCTGGGGAGTCAAAATTCAAAAAGCTCTTCAAAAAATTCAAAAAAACTGTTTCGGAGGAGTTTTAGGATGGATTCAAAAGAGGTCAAAATTTCACTTTCTGAGGATGAATTAAATAAAAACTCGATAATAAAGGTTGTTGGAATCGGTGGTGGCGGAAACAACGCAATAAATTATATGGTGAAAATGGGGTTAACAGGTGCTGATCTGATTGCCGCCAACACCGATCGGCAGGTTTTAGAAAACTCGCTTGCTCCCACGATTATTCAGCTTGGACCTGAATTGACCAAAGGACTCGGTGCGGGTGGAGATCCTGAGATTGGTAGAAAAGCCATCGAGGAATCGGCCGACGAATTTAAAAAAGTACTTCAGGGTGCCCAGATGGTATTTTTAACCGCAGGGATGGGTGGAGGAACTGGGACCGGCGGCATTCCAGTCGCCGCTGAGATTGCAAAATCTATGGGACTCGTAACGGTTGCCATTGTTACAAAACCTTTCAGCTTTGAGGGAAGATACCGCCTTGAAAAGGCAGAAAAGGGAATTGAAGAACTGAAAGAGAAAGTAGATACCTTGATAGTTATTCCAAACGATAAAATTCTCGAAATGGTGGATGTTCCAATGGAACAGGCATTCGAACTCGCGGACCAGGTTCTCTACAAAGCAGTTAAGGGCATTCTGGACCTAAAATGGAAACCCGGAAAGATTAACCTCGATTTTGCCGATATAAAGTCCGTCATGTCGGAGAGAGGCTATGCAATTATGGGAATTGGTGAAGGAGA
>JALSOD010000237.1 GCA_026986655.1 Caldifarciminota bacterium
GGAGAAGGGAAGATTACAGGAATATTATGATAGTGAATGCTTTTCAGTTTATAACGTTACGGGATCTGTCCAAGTATTCTGGAATTCCGTTATACTATGTGGTAGAAGTGGGCGAATATGGGGATAAGTGGTTCCGGGTGATCAAGGTTGACAGGGATACGGAATACAGAATAAAGAGGCTCGGGAACGGGCACAGTAGGGATACTTACGTCCTCTTAAATCTCGATGATAGCATGCTTCTGGATGAGCTTGAGTTTAAAAGCTGGTTGAGGGATTTGTTATGCTCGAAGAGGTAGATAAACTCGATTTTATAATTTCCAAAATAGCAAAAGAGATACTAATGGATTTCCATAGAAATCCACAGATGTCTGAAGAAATCCCAAGACGTAAAACTACTTTTATCATCCGTGAAGACCTTCTCGAGAAGGCTGAAGAACTCGGTTTGTTGGGTAAGAATTTGTCAGAATACGTCGAGAAATTCTTGGAGAAATTCTTACCGCTTTATGAGCAGTCCACTAAGAAATTAGAGGGTGCTGTGTGGGGATTGGCTTACAACCTTACGCCGGGGGTGGGATTCGAACCCACGCGTCCCTTACGGGACACGGGCTCTCCAGAGCTAAGATTTACGCAAAATCTCAAAGAAGAATTCAGTAAATGGTTAAAGGCAAGGATAAGCGAAGAAACAGCGAGGAAATACGTGAATCTGCTTGAAAAATACTTGGACGAGCTAAGCTATGAATCGCTCAGGAAGGCGTATGAGAAGGCTCATGATAAGGCGAATTTCAGCAAAGCGGTTCGGAATCTACTCAATTATCTTGTTGAGAGGAAAGTGATAGACGAAATTACAGCGAATGAACTAAAGAAGGCGGTTCCTATACCTAAAGCGAAGGCTGACAGGGTATTTCTAAGTGATGCGGATGTTCTTGAAGCTATAAATTACTTCAAATTGAATTTAAGCAAGGACAGATATCTGGTGTTTCTGGTTATACTGCATTCAGGAATGCGATTAAGACAAGTTTTAAGAGTTCTCAATGAATTTGACGAGAAGTATTTACATATTTTCGAAGATTTTGCGAGATACGAGTTGAGCCATGTTTCGCTTGGTCATAAGGAAGGATTTTGGCTTTATATGCCTAAGTGGTTGGCTGATGAGCTGTGTAAGCTGTGTCCCATCGAGGTAACGGAGGATGCGATCAAGAAGGCTATAAACTTCAAAACGTCAACTGGACGACTTGTTTCTGCCAAATATATCAGAAAGTGGTTTAACAATCTATTAGTCAAGCTGGGGGTTGAGAAAGATATAAGGAACTTCATAATGGGGAGGAGTGGAGAGATATCGAGAACGGAGGGAGATTACTACTTAGAGCTGCTTAATCTTGCGGATGAAGCGTATTCCAAGGTAATAAAATCGTTTCCATTTAAAAAAGATATTTTATTGTGAGCGCTCGCCAGAAATTTTTACACCCTCGCACGGTCTTGGGTAGCCCGTGCCAAATCCCAAATATCTTCTCTCATGCCTTCTTTAACCAAAATCTCCTCTCTAAACCGTCTTCCAATCATCGAAGTATTCTTTAACGACATAATTATAAAAGTTGGGGATAAATTATCTACAACCTGTTTTAAAGAAACGAAAAGAAATAGCTAAAATTAAAACAACATAGAATTTAGATAGAAATATCGAGTAAACTTCGATTAGCTTCTATCCAAGCAATCCAGTTTCTCAAGCTTTGATTGTTCACACCCAGCTTAAGCGCTATCTGTCTTTCGCTCAAACCAAACTCTTCTCTGAGTAGTTTATATGCTCTATAGAATGCTACTGTTATGTTTTTCATTTTTCTTATTGTTCTACCATCGTAACCATCAGCTTTAACTCCTTCCTCCAATGCTTTAATGTGTTCAAAGGCATCCCTATACACTTTTGCTTTTCTCTCTTGGCTGAGTTTCTCATATTGCTCTACCAAGTCTTCGGAGGGCGCTCCAATGTAAATTGGATTTGGATCATATT
>JALSOD010000238.1 GCA_026986655.1 Caldifarciminota bacterium
TTATAGATATTTACAAGAACGGTGGCAATTTAACAGATGCCATAATGTCTGACTTCTTCAAGAAGGGCCGTGAATGGCAGTTCAACTATGCCTACATGAAGAAAGCAGATGAAATGGGTAACCTCTTGATGCCATGCTCGATTAGAGACAATCATCTTGAATTTATGAGGATAGCTGAGGAATCTCATGTAAAAGCTGAAGACGAAAATGCCGCTGTTGCACTTACTGATGAAGACTATCACAAAGGGTTAATCGAGTATGACGAGAGATTAAGAGAACTGACAGAGCCAATCTGGCAGGAAATGTTCCTCGAGAAAGAGAAAGTGGAGGTATAAATGTAATCGGGGAAGGGCCATGGACTTTGTCTCATGGCCATTCCCCGAATCTGGTTAAAAACACTGATTCTGGGAAGTTGTTAAAATTCTCCCACATTTTTATGAAAATTTTTTATCCCTAAAACTATCATGCTTTCTCTTATATCATGCTTTCTCTTAAGGGTATTTTATAAATCAACGAATTGAGATGAATTTACCGTACAAATCTTTTTCCCAACCTCCAGTTTGTAAAAATAGACTCCATCCTTGTCTGGTGAAAAAATAAAATTACGAAATATCATAACTTCTTTCACTAACCTCCCTGTTGGGTTATAGATTTTTAACATAGCACTTCTATGGGGACCAGTAATTTTGAATAAAATGCCGTCTTTAAGATTGATTACTCTTATATCATCAGCAACAACTTTAAATTCCTCCTCGATACCGATTAGTAAGTTCCTATAAATCTCAAGACCTGCATTTCCATCTGCTACATAAATATACTCCCCATTAGCAGATATTCCCCACGCATAATCAGGCGTATTGTAATATCCCACCTCACGAGGATTGTATGGGTCGGTTACATCAATTATTCTAAAACCTGATGTATATGCTGATATATAAGCATAATGTCCGTCAACGGCCACACATGTCGCATAGTCAGAATCGTAAGTACCGACAACATGTGGATCGGTCGGGTCAGAAACATCTATTATCCTTAGATCTCCATCGACAACATAAGCATAGGTCCCATATACCCTTACATACCCAGCATAACCTGGCAAATTGCAATGTCCCACTTCGTGAGGATTTGTAGGGTTTGAAACATCTACGACTGAAAAACCATCACCGCCGCGAGCAACATAAGCATAGTTGCCAACAACATGTACAGCCTTAATCCATCCAGATGGATTATAAAATCCAACCTCGTGAGGGTCAGATGGGTTAGAAATATCCAGAATTCTTAAACCTGCACCATCGTCTGCAACATAAGCGTAAGAACCTAAAACATAAACATTTCTGGTAAATCCAGGAGTATCATAAAACCCGATTTCTTGAGGATTCTGGGGATCAGATATGTCAACAATTCTCAACCCTGCACTAAAATTTGCAACAAAAGCATAAACACCATCTACGAAAACATCCTCAGCGGAACCTTGCGTTCTATAACATCCAACTTCGGCAGGACTAAAAGGATTGGTTACATCAACTATCCGCAATCCTGAATCCCCATCAGCTACAAACGTATAATTCCCTGCGATAAATACACGCCATGAAAAACCAGGTGTGTCGTATCCGCCTATATAACACACATTGGAGGAATCAATTTAGGAGCTATAACTATTGATAACCTTATTCTCCCAATTTTTTCCATAAATAATGAGAGGCATAATTAACAGTATTACCGTATTACCTCTCATGACACACATCCTTTTTGTTTTTAATTTAATAGTATACTTTACATTAATAACAAATCAAGCATTAATTATATCTAATGAATCATATCATTACTGGAGCCCTTCACTTTGCTTGAAGGGGCATTAAGTTTGACATTTCAAAACATCGTGGCTAAACTAAATCCCGATGAAAAAAATTACCTGGGTTGTGTTATTGATCATAACACTCGGATTTTCAGGCTTTTTTTTATACCATGGAATTAAATCAGGTGAAAACAACGAGATCGGAATGAACGCATCTCTCATTTGTTTTTCGTGTATTGGACTTGAATAATGGTTTCGAAAATCAGGAGATTCTTTCAATACATAAGTACAGTTGCCATTGATAACTATGTCAAGGGAGTCCTCATTGGACAGGCCATCTATCAAGGTGTTTTTAAAAACGTACCTGTACCTGCCCTAAATTGTTACTCGTGTCCTCTCTCAAGATTTGCCTGTCCAATTGGGACCTTTCAGCACTTCCTGACCGTTAGGCAGGTCCCTTATTTCATGCTTGGATTCTTTGGCTTCATTGGAGGGTTGATTGGTAGGGCACCTTGTGGATGGATCTGTCCATTTGGTCTATTTCAGGAGCTTCTTTACAAAATTCCATCCTTTAAGTTCAGGTTGCCAGAATGGGTAAAATATATCAAATATTTTGTTCTTGTGATTCTCACTATACTCTTGCCGCTAATTCTTCTTGAACCCTGGTTTTGCAAATTCTGTCCGGCAGGGACAATCGAGGCTGGAATTCCTTTACTTTCATGGAATCCTGTAAAAACAATGGGTTCTTCTCTCTATGATCTCCTCACAACTCACTTTTACGTCAAATATGGAATTCTCATTCTGCTCCTGTCTCTGTTCATCACAACCAAAAGACCTTTCTGTAGAATGTTTTGTCCTCTCGGAGCCATTTTCTCACTGTTCAACAAATTTGCTTTCATCAGGATGGAGGTTGATCTAAATAAGTGCTCAAGATGTGATCTCTGCTACAATGTGTGTCCAATGGAGGTCAGAATATGGCAAAACCCTGACAATGTAGATTGTATCAGGTGTATGAAATGTTATGATGTTTGTCCAGATAAGGCAATTAAGGTAGTCACTCCACTCACAATGGCAAGGGAATTGCAGATCACACACGAATTGAAAGTCCCCGCTCCTCCTCCATCCTGAGTTATTGATTACAAATTATATCCTCATCGCATAAATTTTTATTCTCGACCTGAATAGTAGTGTGTGAAATTCCAAATTTTTCTCTCAAACTGGAATTAATTTCCTCTATCAACTTATCGGTATCATGCCTTGATGTTACTGCATGAAGAGAGATAAAGGCATTCTTAGAATCGACACTCCAGAGATGAATGTGGTGGATATTTTCAATTCCATATATTTTCTCAAGTTCTCTTGCTATTAACTCTATATCCTGATCGGCTGGAACTCCCATGACAAGGATGTGAAACGTGTTCTTTACTAAGTTGTATGAACTCTTGATAATAAAACCGACGATTATGAAAGTAACAAGAGGATCAACTATTCTGATACCTGTAAAATAAATCAATGGAACCGCAAGGACTACAAAAACTGAGGAGATTGTGTCAAAGAACAGGTGTAAATATGCAGCTTTGACATTTAGATTCTGCTCTCTATGGGAATGTAGTAAAATTATAGAAATAAAGTTTCCAATGAGTCCTATCAGGGAGGCAATTAACATTATTTTTAAATTTATTTCTCCCGGACTCAATATGCGCTTGAATGCTTCAATAATTAACCATCCAGCAATAACAAAGAGAAATACTCCGTTCAGAAAAGCAGTTACTACTTCGGTTCTCTTAAATCCAAACGTGTGAAACTTATCTAACTGTTTTTGAGAGAATCTTTCACCGAGATAACCAATAATGAGTGATACGACATCGGTTAAATTGTGTACGGCATCAGATATGAGTGCAAGGCTTCCGGATAGTATACCTCCAACAATTTCTGCAATTGTTATAAAAGAATTAAGTACAATTGAGAGGAAAAACTTCTCAGATAGATGCATTACTTGGTCAAGGTAAATTCACGGACGATCTTTCTCAACTTTTTATCGTTTTTCAGATGGACATAGGCAAAGATGACGAAACCGTCTGTGTCTTTAGAATTTTTCACCATTTCCAGTTCTTTTTTAACATACTTCTTGGTGCCGGTGTCAAACCATACACCTATACCCATCAAGAGTTTTGATTTTCCCTTCCCTGCAGAGCAGTACCTCAAGTATTTTGCGAAAGTATTGACATATGGTGTATATGCCATTGGAACTGTCAAATCCAGAAGTCCATCATCGTTCCATGTCCTCCAATCCTGAGCGAGGGACATATAGGCTGAACCGACATTGGCGAATACCGCTGCTGATATCTGAACACGAGGATTTACGGCTTTAACCTCCTTTCTCACCTGGGCCACAAGTGCTTTCACCGCTTTTACCCTCGTTTCATTCCAGAGTTTAAATTTATACTCCGCATACCTTTCATAAATGCTTTTTACCCTTAATGTGTTCCAATGTGGGGATTTGATTCTGCTAATATAAGGTGAATAAATGGGATCATACTCGTATTCGTGGGTAAAATTTTCTCTAATCTCCGGATCATAGCCGTAGGAATATCCTGGATAACGTATAAAATCGAAATGCACCCCATCAACGTTGTAATTTTTGACAATTTCAACAAAAACACTGGTTATGAAGTCTCTCACATCCTTTTTCCTTGGTTCAAGGAAAAGGCCATCAAAACCAGCCCTCAAAAACTCCGGTGTGCTGTAAAATCTCGTGTTTTTACCTCTATCATCATACAGAAACCAATCGGGATGTTTGTAGTACACGTGATTTGAGTCCTTTGGAGGGGTTTTGAGTGACCAGAACAGCACAGAATTTACCCATGCATGTACCTGTATACCGTGTTTGTGGGCCTCTTTAACAAGCTCTCTCAAAGGGTCTCTCGTTCCGATGTACTCTGAGACAGGTAATATCTTTGATTGATAATAGGCGTAGCCCCCGACAACTACTTGAACAAAAAGGGTGTTTAACCCAAGTTCACTCGCATTCTTTACAATTTCCTGTGCCGCATTCTCTGGTCTGAGTTGTCTCGCTGTTATCCATACACCTTTTACATTCATTAGTCCAATTACTGTTAAAAATACAATCTTCAGCATTGCCAACTATCTTAAACAAACTCACATAAATCATCAAGAGTTA
This sequence comes from Caldifarciminota bacterium, assembly GCA_026986655.1. Taxonomy (GTDB): domain Bacteria; phylum Hydrothermota; class Hydrothermia; order B15-G9; family WFZT01; genus WFZT01. The sequence continues at coordinate 4,977 of JALSOD010000238.1, forward strand.
GGGACTAAATTTCGTTCAAAAGTTAGATAAGTTATATCTTAAAGGCCATTTTATATTCTCTCCACAGAATGAATTTTAAAATCAAGGAATTACCTGTTTGATAGAAGAGGAATCTTATAAACCAGCACGTGGAGAATGTGTCCGAGTTCATGTTCCAACACCGGTAAAGTGGAATCTCTGTTTATTCGAGTTTAATCCGCAAAACTGAAGCCAAAGTGAAAAACTTTGAGGTATGCTTCTACAATATCAAAGTCGTAGAGAATTCCATTATTTCTTTGGATCTCTTCAAGAGCAACATTAGTACCCAATGCAGGTCTATACGGCCTATGGGAGCTTATAGCCTCGACCATATTTGCAACTGCCAGAATCCTTGCCTCAAGTAGAATTTCGTTTCCCTTTAAGCCATTTGGATATCCAGAACCATCGATTCTTTCGTGGTGTTGCAAAACGACTCTCGCAACCGGCCAGGGGAATTCCACTTTCCTCAGAATCTCATATCCAACAACGGGATCTTCCTTGACAAGTGCATATTCAATCTGTGTCAATTTAGTTGGTTTGGTTAGGATATCGGAGGGGATAGCAATCTTCCCAATATCATGTAGTAACCCGGCTATTCTAATTAATTCTATACTCTCATTTAATCCCAGCTCTTTAGCAATTTTTATAGCAAGTTTTGTAACACGTCTCTGGTGACCAGCAGTATAAGGATCTCTAACTTCCACCGTTGTACTCAAAGCAAACACAGTGGAATCAAACAACTTCTTCATCTTTTCGAGACTATCTCTCAGAGATTTCTCCAGCGTTTTTAACTCTGTAATATCCTGAATGCTACCTTCAATATAAATCTCTCCATCGCTTGTTCTTTTAACTCTGGCAGTATCTTTTATCCAAACGATGCGGCCGTCTTTTCGAACAAACCTTGTCTCCCTTTCAAGTGCACCCTTTTCCAGTATTTTTTTCAACCAGATCTCCCTCTCTTCCCTATCAAGATATAGGTCTATTGCATTTTTGTTCTTCAATTCTTCCTCTGAATAACCCAAAATTTTAGAAGACTGTGGATTAAAATTGACAATTTTGCCATCCGGTGTCGTCGTGTACAGTCCAACAGGTACATTCTCAAAGAGTGATCGATACTTCCTTTCAGACAATTCAAGTTCTTTAAAAGCCTTCCTGATATCAGTTATGTCATGAATTACGAGTACAACACCTTTAAATTGCCCTTCTAAAAAACTGGAGATTGTTTTACACGAAAACTCCTCGGTTCACCCAAAATCGTAAATTCTACCTCGTAATTCTCAACTTTTCCTTGTTTGTTCTCAATAAAAGCTCTCTCGAATTTCTCAAGGATCTCTGATGGTAGAACATTTGTAACCCTTTTACCAATAAGATCATCAGGGTTAAATTCTACAAGATTCCTGGGGTTATTCGAATAAACAAACGTCATTTTGCTGTCTATCAAAAAGACTATATCACCTACGGAATTGAGAAAAGTTTCAAGAAGTACTCTGGTTTCTTTTAGCTGTCTTATATGCTCACTTTCAGACGAGGGGTCAAGAATAAATCCTGTTACTGTGTAATCGTCATTATGGCGGTATATTTTCGATACAAGTGTTACGGTAAATTCTTTTCCGTCTTTCTTCACTGCTTTAAATGAACAAATTAATTTCTCGTACTCACCCAGCCCACTAATAACAGCATCTCTCCATTCTGGATGAATCAATGAAGAGAACTCAACCTTTTCAAGAAGCTCATTTTCAGAATATCCAAATAATTTGGAAAATGTAGAGTTTACAAAAGTAAACTTTCCGTTGGATATGCTAAAGATGGCGTATCCAGTTTCATCAGCCAGATGAATCAGGATGTCTTTTATATTTTCATTATACTTATCCACATTACTACTCCCCGAAGCTTCCATTCAAGATGGATTCTTCAAAAATACTCCCCTCCTGAACCCATAACACAAACTGGGAAGGTGTTACTATAATAATAAAGTAAGTCCTTTCTAAAAGCTAAAGATGCTATGGAAGTTCTGTTGAAACTTGAATCTTACCTGGTTCTGGCAATTCGAAGTCTGGTTCAATAACTGTTACCTGTTTTTTTCTTGAGAGTAGAATCATTTTTGCAGAAGGCCTTCTCGGTTTATTGGACTCGGGCTTCACGGTTGCAAGAATGGGTAAATTTACGGCCTCGCCATTAATTTTCGCTGTATTGTTGATAATCTCGACATCCTCAATATTACCGATAAATTTGATCCCGAGAGCCGCTGCAACTCTTTGAGGAACTTCTCCAACCATGTGAATGGTCGAGAAAGAACCACCAAGAATCAGATCATATTCATTCTCCTTCAAGTAGTTTGCAATTGCTGCGGCAACCTGATTTGAATCTAATTCTACGTTGAACTTTAGTAGAATTACCTCATCCGCACCCAGTGCATAAATCTCTTTAAGGGTTGTTGCTGTATCCTCATTCCCTACTGATAGAGCCGTGACACTGGCAACTCCGGTATCTTTCAGCTTAAGAGCAAGCTCAAGTGCAAATCTGTCGTTTGGATTTATGATTCTTTTCTCTCGCTCAAAAACTTTTGCCTTCGAGCGAGAGACACCAAGTCCCTCTGGATTGGGTACCTCCTTAACAAGCACAATTATTCTTTTCATTGTCAAACCTCCTTCAGTATTTTAGATTGTAAAGCTTTCACGGAAGAAATAACGAGAATAATCCCTGCGATAATAGCCCCCCAGATTCCAAGCAAAGAAAATGCAGTAACTATGACCCCGGCGATAAACACCCCAATGGATATTGATAGAAATGACTTATGAGGGTTTAATTTCAAGAGTGCTGCGATCATCGCGCCCGTCCATGCTCCAGTTCCTGGTAATGGAATTGCTACAAATAGCATGAGTCCAAGCATCTCATACCTTAATATTTTTTCACGGTTCTTTTCCGCCCTTCTCTCAAGTTTTTCGTAAAATTTACGTCCAGGCTGCGTTTTTGAAAAAAAGCTCATGACGGGTATTAGCAAGTAAAGTATCGGATAAACCGGTATGAGATTTCCAAGCACTGAGATTATATAAACTTTGACAAAATTCATTTTGTAATATAGAATCCCAAGTGGTATGGCAGCTCTCAACTCAACTATTGGGAGCATGGAAACTATAAAGGTTACAAGCTCTTTGTTGTGGATGGAGTGCTGAACTAATTCAATGATTTTCTCGCTCATTCTTCAAAACTAAGAGTATATCCTCCTCTATTTTTTCTGATGAAACAATTTTAAACCTCCTGCTCTCACCAAGCTCTTTCTTTACACCTTCTAATATACTTAGACCGTCTCCGAGGAAAAGAGGAGAGAAAAATAGGTAAATTTTATCCCAGAGATCTTGCTCTATAAGTTCCCCTGAGATATGGGCCCCCCCTTCAAAAAGAACAGATCTAATACACTGTTCACCCATTAATTTAATAGCTGAAGAAAGATTTACCCTTCCATTTTTATTTGCATCAACAAACCACACTTCCACCCCGCGTTTTTCGAATCTTTTAGCTTCTACCCTATTTCCTCTGTTGTCCACCGTAATAATTGCAGTTTTTGCAACCTTTGTGTCAAAGACTCTAAAAGTCTCTTTAAAATCAATCTTACTGGCAATAATTATCCTGATAGGGTATTTTGCTGGA
>JALSOD010000239.1 GCA_026986655.1 Caldifarciminota bacterium
ATTAGCAAAATATTAGGCAATAATTAGCAAAATATTAGGCAATAATTAGCAAAATTCTTGATTTGTTGCAGTCAACGTTATAGATAAATCTAACATAAATAAAATATACAAATATTTCAAGCAAAATATTAAAGTCGGAAACAAAGTATATAACTTCTTGCAGGGTCATAGCTTGTATCTGAAGCATGCCCTTGAATACTACCATCATTTGGTTTCCCATCATCGTTTGTACTATCTATAATATCTGCTACATCACCAGGAATATTAGTAAAACATAGTGTATGCCCTGACAGATTATAGTCATTGTAATTGATATAAACTCTTCCTCCAAAAGGATGAGAAGGATGATTTGAACCCGAACCAGGTATTATCCCCGCACATCTTAAGTGCTCCCAATATCTTCCCCAGGTGGTACCATCTTCATCATGCATGTAACCATCTCCATCCCCATTACTTCCTGCACAACCTGAAAAACGAGTTGTAGCTCGTCTGTCATCACCTGGTAAAGCGTTATATCTTTCTTGATAAGTATAAATCGCTGCCATATATCCTTTATAATCGTTGTATAATCGTTTAATTTTAGCGTTATTTATTATCTCTTGCCCTTTAAGAACCCCTCCTAATAAAAGTCCTACGATGATTAACACGATGGCTAATTCCACTAAAGTAAAACCTTTTGAAAAATTTTTCTTCATAGCAAAACCTCCTTTATTCCGATTGTCATTAAAGAGTTTCGGCAGGATTCCAGAAATCTTTAAAAATTTTCTTTCCCGACCGAAAAGGTTGAAAGAGCCATGAATAAAAAACCTATTGGCGAACTTTTAAAAGAAAAAGGGCTTGTTACTGATTCTCATATTCGTTTTGCTCTCCAAGAACAACAGGCTACAGGAGAGCGTTTAGGAGAGGTCTTAACAAGGTTAGGAATTGTAACAGATTTTGAAATCGCTCAAGCTCTATCTGAACAAAGTGGGTACCCTTATTTAGATCCTCGAGGACTTGCTCCAGAAAAAAAGGCTTTAATGAGAATACCTGGTAATTTTGCGCGAGAGAATGAAGTTCTTCCTTTTAAACTAGAAGGGCAGAAACTCCATGTTGCAATAGCAGATCCTTTTGATAGAAAAATTTTGGGATTTTTAGAAAAAATTGCTCGCCTTCAGATCGAGCCTTATGTAGCGCCAAGTAGTGAAATAAAGCATATAATCGAGTGGTATTATTATCTTCTCCAGTATCCTCCCGAAAAAGAAATCTCCCAACTTGTAGAAAGGCTGCGCAAAAATCCCCAAGCCGATTTCAATGCCGAACAGTTATGGCATAACTTGATGGTCCATGCCATCAGCCAAAGAGCTGCAGATTTGCATTTGGTGCCTTCAGAAAAAAGCTGCCGTGTTTATTATCGTCTTGATGGAATATTAGAGCTTACTTTTGTATTGCCACAAGCCGTTCATACCCGTCTTGTAGGAGCTATAAAAGTCCGAGCTGGTATGGACATTGCCGAACAAAGGCTCCCGCAAGACGGTCGATTGCGTTTTGAATTTTTGGGAGAAGAATACGATTTAAGAATTTCTACTGTACGGGGAGTTTTTGGAGAAAACCTCGTAGCTCGAATTCTTCCTGTCAAAGCTACAGTCTTACATTTAGAGTCCTTGGGATTCACTAAAGAAGAAGTCAAGACATTAAGAAATCTATTCAACCAGCCTCAAGGGATGATTTTGGTAACAGGGCCTACCGGATCTGGTAAAACAACTACGCTTTATTCGGCCTTAAGATTGTTGGATACTATCACCAAAAACGTCATGACTGCTGAAGATCCGGTAGAATACAGTTTCCCCCTTATCAGGCAAACCCAAATCAACGAAGAAATAAGTTATACATTTGCAGCGGCCATTAAACACTTTTTACGCCAGGATCCTGACGTCATCCTTGTAGGAGAAATCAGAGATGAAGAAACCGCCTCTATGGCGGTACGAGCAGCCCTTACAGGACATCTATTTC
>JALSOD010000240.1 GCA_026986655.1 Caldifarciminota bacterium
AATATGTTTGGCAAGGTTGATCGGTATGGCAAAACCGATGCCAACGAAACCACCAGAGGGAGAGGTGATTGCTGAATTGACTCCTATGACTTCCCCCTTGATGTTAACAAGAGGACCACCTGAATTCCCGGGATTGATAGCAGCATCTGTCTGAATGAAATTCTGGTAAACCGGTCCCTGTGGTATATTAAGACCACTTCTACCTTTAGCCGAAATTACACCCACAGTTACAGTTCTATCGAAACCAAATGGGTTACCCACTGCAATTGCCCAATCTCCAACCTGGATTTTGTCGGAATCTCCAAGCTTGGCAACAGGAAGGTTTTCACCGGGGGCCTTGATTTTAACTACCGCAATATCTGTTAATGGATCCCTTCCTACAACCTTTACATCATCACCAGTTATGACGGTTTTATCCGAGAGTTTGACAATAATCTTGTCAGCGTTCCTAACAACATGGTTGTTTGTCATGATGTAGTAATAATCTCCATCACGCCTGAAGATGAAGCCTGATCCGAGACTCCTTTCCTTTTCCGGGATCGGAGGGTGGAATTGCTCAAAGAATTTTTTGAAAAAGTCATCAAATGGGCCTTCACCGAACTGGAATCCCTCTGCAGGGTTCTTGATAATTCTTTCCGTTGAGATGTTCACAACGGTTGGCATTATTTCCTTGGCTACTTTTACGAAAGGTGATTCACCATTTTCGTCTACTATCCCTGGCTGGGCTTTTGCTTCCTCAGATATATGGAGTTTACTTGTGAGTATTACACCGGAGAATATCCCCAGTGCAAATACTACCGCCAGTATGATTGGAAATTTTACTCTTGTTTTCATTTTTTACACCTCCTTAATAATAGTTTCCGATTTGTATATGAGTCACCCATTTGCCTCCGTCATTCTGGAAGCCATATCCAAGGTCGACTCCGAGAACACCAATCATTGGAACTTCCATTCTGAATCCAAATCCAACAGATGTTTTTAAATTAAAGGGATCGACATCATTAATGGTTCTCCAGGCGTCTCCCCCTTCAGCAAATATTAGAGCGTAAATTCTGTCATTAAACCTGTATCTTTCCTCAAATGTTCCAATAAAGAATTCTCTTCCCCCTATGACGTATCCATTTTCTTCTGGGCCTACACTCCGTGATGGGTATCCTCTAAGGCCATAGGGTCCCACATCGCCGAGGTAGAATCTCTCATAAAATGGAACATCCAGAGGGTTGTAAATACCACTGACAAATCCAGTGAAAATCCTGAATACAGATACAAACTTTTTACTGTGATTGGGTACATACTGAACATATTCAAATAGGTGCTTGTGGTAGTGAACTTCACCTTTAAAATCGTTAAGCAACCTAAGCATTTCAATACCAAGATTAAAGATCGGTAAATATCTAAGATTCTCATACCTGATAGGCCCACCTACAAGGTCAAAAGTGTATTGAACTTTGTGACCATGTAAGGCATTGTAAACTCGATCTCTTGTATCCCAGGTTAGGACGGTAGTTATTTCAGACGTAAAAAGCGGGGATTTTTCGTACCATGTTTTATATACAGGAATCTTCAACAGGGAACTCATGATATTATAAACAGATGTTTTCTCCATTTTGTATGTTATAGAAAATCTCCAGTAATCATTCCATAATGGTCTACCATACGTTACACTCGCACCTGATCTTGAATATGTATAATCTGGATAAATATCTGAAACGCTGTATATACTGAACCCAACAAGGTTCGGGGTTCCTTTGTACCAGGGCTCGGTAAATGAAAGAGAGACATTTCTACGGTTCCCACCGTATTCAACAAGTGTAGATATGCTCTGTCCTTTTCCAAGGAAATTAGGCTCTTTTAAACTAAATGATAGATATAGACCTGAAGTTCTGGAGTAATTAGCTCCCATTGAAATCTGTCCGGTGGATTTTTCTTTGACCTTAAAATCTACATCTATGTAATTTGAATCAGGTGTCTCCTGGAAATTCAGGGTT
>JALSOD010000241.1 GCA_026986655.1 Caldifarciminota bacterium
GAGCATCCACATCGGCCCCTGATACTGGGTTGACCACGTATCTGATTGCGGACATGCTGAAAGACACGAGTAACATTCTATACATCTTGAATAGATATCCCTGAATCTGTGCTGTACTTTTTCATCTACACGGGAAATTACAACGTTCTTACTCTTAATTTGTGGCCAGAGCTCAAGCTTTTTAAATTTGCCTGGCGCAAAAGAGGTATCTACCACAAGGTCTCTCAAAACAGGATAGCCCCTTAAAGGCTCTATCTTCATTCCATCCTTAAGTAGTGTGATACATGCAAGACCGGGCTTTCCATTTATCGTCATGGCACATGAGCCACAGGTAAATTCCCTACAATTTGCCCTGAATGCAATATAAACTCCCTGGTCCCATAGATATTCAAGCGCTTCAATAACGGTCATGCTCTTGACAAAGGGAATCTTAAAACTCTCCCAATGGGGACGCTCGTACCTTTCAGGATTGTACAACCTGATTTGAATGGTTATGATCTTTTCTGGATTTTTTATTTCAGGTATATATGCTGTCATCTTAGTGCCACGGTGATTTTGATTTAGCGTAATCAGGAAAATCCTCAATTTTTTTGTATTTCAATTCAACGTCTCGTATTTCGTAGGAAATTTTATCACCTTTTTTTCGAAAGACTATATTCTTTAGCCAATTTTCATCGTCTCTGAACGGATAATCTTCACGGTAATGGGTACCACGAGACTCCTTTCTCAGGAGCGCTGCAGTGGCAGATGCAAGTCCAAGCTCTATCCTGAACGGAAGTTCCAGTATATCCTTCAGCTCGAAGTTATAAATTCTGGACTTATCCTTCAATCTCACCCTCGGAATAAGCTCATTCTTAATAAAATTGAGTTTTTCGATGCCATTTTTAATCCCTTCCTCATTCCTGATCACACCAACATACTCATCCATCAACTCAATTAGCATCCTTCTGACCTTTCCAACGTTGATGGAGTCTTCTGTCCACTCACTTTCAAAAAATGAGTTTATTCTTTCAACTTCACTTGTAACCAGTGAATGATCGTAATTTGCCCTTTGGCGGCCAAGAACGTAGTTTGAAGCATTCTCACCGGCAATTCTTCCAAATATTAGAATATCCGTGAGTGCATTTGAACCCAGCCGGTTAGCTCCATGAACACCTGCGGTTACAGCACCGGCAGCGAATAAGCCTTCAATACTCGTTTCTGTCCGTTCATTGATAACAACTCCGCCACACAGGTAATGAGGTCTTGGCCTGACCTCGATATACTCTTTTGTGATGTCAATACCAAAATTCTTGTACTTTTGATAAATCACAGGAAGACGCTCTTTCACATGCTTTGGGGGCAAGTGTTTAACAGAGGCGTAAATTCCACCGTGAGGGGCACCTCTGCCGGCCCGGATTTCCTTCATTATGCTTACTGAAACCTTATCCCTCGTGGCAAGCTCAAGGTTTTCAGGGTCATATCTTTGCATAAATCTTTCGTTTAAGCTGTTGAGTAACCAGCCTCCCTCACCTCTGAAAGCTTCACTAACGCTACCCCTGACTCCGGGAGGCCACCAGGCGTGAGTGGGGTGGTATTGAATGAACTCCATATCTGCGATTTCGGCACCGGCCTGGAGTGCCATATAGATACCATCGCCTCTTTGTCTTTCGGATGCGGCGGGCCAGAGGCCCGCCGCATCCGCCGTCGCCAAAATCACCGCACCAGCCTCCACCACATAATAGTCCCCCGTTGGTATGTGGTAGAAAAATACACCTGTTGCTCGCCCATTCTCATCCAATAAAATCTTCGTTACAAAGGCCTCATCAATAAATTGAACACCTCGCCGATAAACCTCCCTCCTCAGTCCGTTCATCATTTCATGTCCCGTCTCGTCCCCGCAAAAAACTGATCGCGGGTACCTGTGACCTCCGAATTTTCTTACGAGTAACCGGCCGTCCCTATCCCGGTCAAATAAAGCCCCATAACGCTCAAGCATGTCTATTATG
>JALSOD010000242.1 GCA_026986655.1 Caldifarciminota bacterium
ATGACACGGTATCTGACTCGCAATCCCAAGAGTGAAGCGGCCGTCGCTTTGAAGAGAATCTCCTCCTATCTGGGAAAGGTCAGTGAATGCAGGTTCCGGATGATGTTAGATTGTTGGCATCATCGATACCAAACCTTTTTGGATGAGAAAACCGTGGACGAAAGCAGACGGGGATGGCACTATACCCACAAGAGGCTTCGTTCACTTATCGAAGCTTGAGAAACAATCTTCCCTATCTCTTCACCTACAAGAGATTCCCGAAGTTGACGATCCCCAATACGACCAATGCCCTGGATGGGGGCCTCTTCTCTCCTTTGAAGGATCTTCTTAAAGTTCATCGGGGTCTCGGGGATGAGATGAAGAAGAAATTGATTGTGGCCTATCTGGGAAATCTACGAATCCAGCAACCCAAAAACCCGCTTTAAGTCTAAAATTAATTTTATCGGCGGCAGAACTACATTTGGAATTAAAAAGTTATGACACAGCTCAGAACTGAGTATGTAAATATATCTATCTTTATCTTAAAACGACAAAGGGTGTTCTATCTTGCGATTTATTACGACTCAACAGAGGCATAAGAAAAACTCATTCCACTCCGCATTATAGTGACGCATGAGCACCAGCTTAACGGCATGCACATATAACCGCAAGAGTACATTTTAGGATATTTGCTGAACCCTTAAACTTTGAGCGGAAGATGGACTTTTACAAAATATTTGCTTCTTTCCATTCCTTTAATGCGATTGTTTATTCACCATCCTCCAAGCCGATGCTGAGCCTGATTTCCCAGGAACCTGTTCAATTAATTCTCTATCTCTAAGACGATAAAAAACATTTTTCATTGTATTCTCTGATTGTATACCAGTAATCTCACGACCGATCCGATTTGTGATTTCCTCATTGGTTCTAAGATATTCGATAACAATCTCCTCTGGAGAAGCAAGAGTTTCATGCCGTATTACAACGAGTACTGAATTTTCAGTTTCCTGTATTTCAGGCGGCTTAAGACGCAATTTTTGCATAGCATCAAAAGCTGTATTAAGCCCTTCACCCACATCCTTATTTGGAGGATTCGGAAATTTATTAATCAACCGAACAACTTTAGGATTACGTGCAAATTGCTCATCAAGTATATTTTCAACAGTAATGTGTCCCGGCAATTTACCAGGACTTTCAATTTCAATTCTGTTATCAAATATACGTATATGTATATCTGTCGTAATACTATAATCTCGATGAAGGACAGCATTAGTAACAATCTCATGTAGAGTTTCATCTGGATAAGATACTTTTTCCAAACCTTTAGTCCCCAATTTTTGTATTTCTTCCACTAACTCCTTGGTTTTACTCACAGCACTATATATAAGACTATACAAATCCCCTTCAATCGTCAATGGATCGAAATCCAAGGTTGCTCGACTGCCTTGGGCTTCCTTTGTTTTGTATCGGTAAATTTTGATAGCAGATCTTTTAGGCAAGACTGCCTGGGGCTCTTCTGCGTATAAAAGCAATCCAGCAACAGTAGGTTTATTATCCATGATTAATTGTTGCTTATTTAACCATAGTTCAGGCTCAGCTGTTGGGATTACATCGAGCAAAAATTCAAGAATGACTGTTGAGTTTGTAATTAAAGAAAGATCTGTATTAACAGTATCATCCTCAAAGGAATGAATTCCTTTATCAAGTTTTAATCTATCTATATCCTCCTGAGTTTTAATGGGAAGCTTCTGGGCACCCTTTCGAATATATGCAGTGCCATTGGATGCATAAATTATTTCCTTAGCTTTATAAATTTGAAGCTGAAGAACATAACCCTGCTCCTCTGAACAAGAGAGGAAAGTTCCAACAAAATGATTGCCTAAAGGAGAAAGTTTAGTAATTTCTTGAATATGAGCATTTGCTTCTTCTATATCATCAAATCCGCGCCATCTTCGAATTTTTTTTTGTTTGTCT
>JALSOD010000243.1 GCA_026986655.1 Caldifarciminota bacterium
ATAATAGTGGTGCTATAGCCTTTGAGTCAGGATCGATGAGGATGTAAAAGTCGTAGCTATTGAGATCGAAATTTCTCAATTTAAGAACCGTGTCTCTTTTAAAAAGCATGAGGCCACGCTTCATGGATACTACAAAATCAGTCGTAATATTGCCATTTTGGTCAAGATACATCCTCAAGAATCTAATATTCACGTCAGGGTGGGAAGACATTACAAGGACACTTTTCCCCCTTTTGACAACCCGGATCGTGATCTTTCTTACCAGTTTCCTATCTATTTTGATTTTGTAAGTGTATATGCCATTTGCCGGGGGTTTTAGCACGAAGCTGTATTTTTTATCCTTTTCAACAATTTTCGAGAGGATCTTTCTGCTTTTGTTGAATATCTCCAGATTTCCTGATATACCCGGAATTAACTCCACTGTGTCCTGTGTACCCTCCACAATAAGGGGCTTAAATCTGACAGATTTGATGAGGATACCAGTTGAAGGTGGCACAAGAGAGACAATTTTTTTGCCATGAGTGTCTGGGAATGGTCCTCTATTGTTGATGCCATCTGAAAGGAGAATGAGGAATTTAGAAGATGTACTATTGATCGCAGTACCTATGGCTGTCTTTCCACCGAAATCGAGGTTAATGCCCTCGTAAACTGTTGTATCAAAACTAAAGAAATTTAGCTTGAAATTTTGGCTTTTTAAGTTTTTCAGGTCTTTTATTGCGGAATTTAGAAATTTAGACTTTTCTTTAAACGCCATGCTGCCAGATTTATCAATGAGGATATCTATAGTTGTGGGGATTGTTACAGATTTCTTAAAAATTGGTGTAAAGATCAGGATGAGAAGCAGTGATAGAAAGGCTGTTCTCAAAATAACAAGATACCACAGCCTGCGGTATGAACCGCGATAAACCCACAGGCTCAGGAGAAGGGCAAGTACAATTGAAAAAATGATAATCATAACAGGGTTTTAGTTTAAACCCAACCTTCCCCAATTTTAACCTCCAGAACTGTATTGTAGAGTTGTGAAGTAATAGATATTAATTAAAAATCATTATAACTCGGCTTGACACGGTGATGATCTGGTAAGTATAATTCATGGCCAATGGCTGAAATCGGGCAATATTCAATATACATAGCATTTATCGTATCAATACTTTCCTCTTTTTTCTTTATCTTTGGTCTTGCAAAGAATAATTACGTCTTAAGAGTCTCTGCATTGAGGGGAATTTATGTCATTTTTGCGCTACTTACTCTTGTGATTATTTCTCTACTTTATGTTTTGATAACGTCAGATTTTAGTGTTGAGTATGTCGCCCATTATACCAACAGAGAATTGCCCCTGTTTTACAAGATTACTGCATTGTGGGCAGGACAGTCTGGCTCCCTTGTTCTCTGGATATGGCTTCTTGGTTTGTTTACCATCATCGTCGTTTGGGAAAATCGAGGAGACCTCTCTGATTTCAATAGTTACGCCTATATGATTCTGTCTTTTACATTTCTCTTTCTGCTTCTGATACTCACTTTCTTTTCAAATCCACTTAAGAGAATGGATTTTACCCCACCGGATGGGGTGGGTATGAACCCGTTGTTGCAGAATATCTGGATGATTATCCACCCACCCACTCTCTACCTCGGTTATGTGGGGTATGCGATTCCATTCTCCTACGCATTTGCCGCCCTATTTACCGGTAAAATCGACGAGGAATGGATCGTACGGGTTCGGAAATGGTCTCTACTCGCATGGATTTTCCTCACGACTGGAATATTTTTTGGTGCGAGATGGTCCTATATTGAGCTTGGATGGGGTGGCTACTGGGGCTGGGATCCGGTTGAGAATTCTTCTCTTATTCCCTGGCTTCTTGGTACAGCTTTTCTCCATTCAATAATTGCCCAGGAGAGAGGAAACATTCTCAAGAGATGGTCAATTATCCTGATCTTC
>JALSOD010000244.1 GCA_026986655.1 Caldifarciminota bacterium
CCCCCATGTTACACCTATTGCTCCCCACAAGAAAGCCGTGACTTTCCACGAAGTCGGAGATGCTTTTCCAATGGACAGAAAGAGATACCCTACTACCCCCAAAAACACAAGCACCGACAACAAAACAAATGAATGAGGCCATGGTAACCCTATTCCAATCTTTGCCCAAAAAGTCAGAAATATAGATTCTGCTGATTTCAAAAAGTATGTTTTAGTAACATCCCATTCCCTTATAGTCATGAGAAATATGTCTAACGCTACGAATTCTTTGTTGAATTTAACTAACTTAGTGGGTGCGGAGAGTCCTACCCACGTTTTCTCTCCAGAAGGGTTCCGTAAGATATTGTGAAACCCTCTCCCGTCCCACACACCTTCACTAAGTCCATTATCTGCGAATATTGGAGGTCTTGATGCACTGTATTCCCCAGGAGTCAGTATAATTCCATCGTAACATACCGTAACAGATTCCTGTTTTTTTATGCTTGGGCGAGGCATTATAATGTACCACCCAAATAAAGATTCTTTAGCAATATTAAGAGTAGTGCTGTAAAACGTTGGTTTCGTGGTGATATTTACATACTTTCTCTTCAATATTGGAGAGTAATTGTAGTAAATCGTCTCTCTGATAGTAGGTAAGGATACTTTTACAGGTTTATTAGCCCATATCCAAGCACCTAATGAAACTTGCTTTCCAGACAGTTTTTGCATGGTTTCTGGTGGGATAAATTCTCCAAGACTTGTAACGGAAGAGCCCCTTTCGTATGAAAAACATAACGCTTTCTTGCCGAACGGGGTTTCTGATGATGCCTTAGCTACTGCCTTTGTGCTAGGATTATAAGCAAGAAGCGGATACCATGAAACCGGATTGCTTTTATTAAAGATAAAGACAAGTGGAGATATTGTAATCATCAAAATTAACCACCATAAAATTTTCCCAGCATTATAAAATTTACCGCTTACTTCTTCAAATAATGAAAGCCACACAACAAAAGGAAACAACATAATACCTCCCCATGCTGTGGGTTTATTAAAATAACATAAAATCACAGATATCATTAATAAAATAAAACGCTTTATAGAAAATCCTTTATCAATACTCAACAAAGAAGCATATACAAATAGTGAAAAAGAAAATATCGCTCCTACGTCATCATTGATAGATATCACTGCATCAGCAAAACCTGGCAATAGTGCCACAAACGCTAATACCATCAAAGGTAATAGATTATTGTGAGGGAGGAGTTCCTTTGCAGAGAGATAAACGAACGACAAAATCATGAGGAATATAAAAACGGAGACACTCCTTATAACACGATCCTGAGCTTCCATGTCAAGGGATCTTATCCGGCGAATTCTCAACGGCAATGAAGCAACGGAATAGTACACCGGAGCATCACAGGAGCCCGAAGCGAAAGAACGTTTCTTTTTATCTTTCCCTGTCCAAAAAAAATAGTTATATCTATCAAGCGAGCCTTGTAACCTTTCTCGCCAATCCCTGCCTACCTTGTATCTTTTGGGAGGATGAAGCGGATTCTCCGACGCAGTAACAACTACACAGTTGAAATGAGAAGGCTCGTCATAATGCCACCACGGCGGCACTATGAGTACAAACAAAATCGCTTGCAAAAGGCCCAACCCTACGATTATGAATTTTATATACCTTTCCACCAAAGCGACTTTTATCATATTGTTTTGGTCACCAGCACACAGGATTCTCGCCGCAAGCTTCCCGCACCCCTCGGTCTCCTTTACCCGTTCTCGACCGTGAGGAACTCAGGGATCAGCTTACGAAGTTCCGAAAGGATTGCTGCTCTATCCCCGTAACTGGCTATAGAGATCAACGCCTCCACTTCCTCGTCCAGATTCTCCGGCACAAAGCTGCTGGCGTTGGCGGCGATGAAGATTTTCTCGTGGGCCGTGCGTTCGTAATGTTC
>JALSOD010000245.1 GCA_026986655.1 Caldifarciminota bacterium
AGAATTATTCGAACGCCCTCATTGATTTCTGGGGGTGTTCGAAAAGTATTTTTCTTAATTTGCGGATAGAGTTGATTTTACGGTTATCATCCCTTTTTACTCTTTTTTCCATGGAATAGGGGCTCTCAAAAATCCCCCTTGGAGAAGGGGGGATACAGGGGGATTGAAATTCAAGCGGTAGGCATCCCCCGTTGTCCCCCTTCTGAAGAAGGGGGATTATTCGAACAGCCTCATTTGCTTTCTTGACTTGGAGTTGATGAATTTTTATCATTTGAGTATGTTTTTGCTTGCCTTTTTACTGTTTATCGGGGTGGTTCCGGATACAGAGGCAGTTGAACCTGTAAGGGTATTGATAATAGCATCTTACAACGAACTGGATCCCTGTGGAGCCGAACAGATAAGAGGAATAAGAACCAAATTTAACGAGATTTATGGGGAAAACGCCGTTGAAATCAGGGTGCTTTACATGAGGGGGAGAAAAATTAATGTCACGCCTGAGTCGAGAAAAAAAGTAGCCTGGGAGTTCTTTGATGCATTCAAGAGATTTAAACCAAATGTAGTCTTTCTCGTGGACGACATAGCGATCGAGTATATGACTGGATTTTTGCTATCCGATTCTTCCGATTACATAGTGGTTTTTTCCGGGATGAACAGGAGTTTGCTCGAATACCAGAAAGAGTTTGGCTTTATGGAAAGAATAGAGCGGAATTATGCAGTCCCCAAGAAAAATGTTACCGGGGTGGTGGAAAAAATTCATGTGAAGGTTTCTCTGAGATTTGCAGAGAAACTCCTGAAGCCACAGAAAGGGGACACTGTGGTTTTTTTACTGGGAAAAGATGATGTATCTAAACTGGTTTTGAATCAGATTAAGGCCGAATTAGGGCAATCAGAGAACATTTTCCCCTTTGACGACATTTATTGTAAACTCTTAGAAGTTGGTACATTTGACGAATTGATTCAAAAGCTCGATTACATAAATTCGAATCCCAGAATACCCTTTTATTATCCGTTGACTCTCAGAGTGGACAGCGCAGGGAAATTTTTGGATATGAAAGACCTTGCTCCGTATTATTTAAAAATTGTCAGGAAACCTGATGTAGTTCTCAATAAATTTTTCTGTAACATGGGTTTTCTGGGAGGAGTCAGTCTTGACTTTCAAGCCATGGGGGAGAAGGCTGCTTCCAAGGCCATCGACTATCTAAGAGGTCAAAAGGATATCAGAAAAATTCATGTCGAAGAAGCAATGGATGTGATTACAGTTTTTAACATCTCTCGCATAAGGGATCTCAATTTCAGGATACCGTTTAATTTCATCATTAATTCAGAATTTGTATCAAAATGAAAATATGGAATAGACCAAAAATTCTGTTAGGATATATAAAAAGAGAACAGTTCCCCTTATGGACGATAATAATCGTTCTCCTTCTGTATGTTGTGAGTTTTTTCTATTACAAAAGAAGTGCCAACAGAATAGAGGAGTATTTCTACACTCAGTTCAGGGAGAAGGTGAAGTCGAGTCTTTATTCAATGGAGACGAATTTGAATGAAAAGGTTAATACTCTGATTTACAATTCCCTGGGAAATTTAACTCCCCTTCCACAAAAGGCGACAGCTCTTAACTACATAGCGCTGAAAACGCAGGAAATTCTCAGAGAATGTCAGTTCGTTAATAGGATCCTTTTTCTCGACTTTAAGAATAGAAAGTGTACGAGAATTTACCCTGATGAGAAAGTTTTGAACATCCCACGAGAAATAGTAAGTTTTAAGGGTTTGAATCTTTCAAGAGATAAAGATACAAAAAACCTGTTTTATCTCTATGTTCCCAATACAAAGAAGGAAGTACTGGACAGCCTTATATGGGGCCTCGTGGTTATACCGATTAAAGTTAAACGAAAAGCCGGTAAGGAATTAACTGTTGGAGAG
>JALSOD010000246.1 GCA_026986655.1 Caldifarciminota bacterium
GCGGCAAAGGATGCCATTACACCTCCCATTGTGGGATCTGAAAGTACAGAAATAAACGGCAATTTGGCTTCCTCTAATAGATTTACACCTACAGTGGTCTTTGCCATCTGCATTAAAGAAAAGATTCCCTCGTGCATCCTTGCACCACCACCGGAAGATGTAACAGAAACGAGAGGGATCCTTTCTTCGACAGCTCTTCTTGCAGCTCTGAAGAAGATCTCCCCATAAACTGAGCCCATACTTCCCCCGAGGAAACCAAAATCTGTTACGAATAGAACTGTTTTTATACCCCCAATTGTTCCGGTTCCTGCGATAGCAGCTTCCTTTAATCCCGTTTTCTTTCTCGACTTCTCAATTTTTTCCTTATAATCCGGGAATTCCAGAACATCAACTGGTTCAAGGTGCTCACCAATTTTCTCTTCAAACTCCCCATGATCCAGGAGTAATTTTACAAAATCCAGAGCTCTGATTCTAAAATGATAGTTACAGACTGGACATACATGAAGATTTTTTTCAAGCTGGTTCCGGTAAATAATTTCACCACAGGAAGGGCATTTAATAAATATATCTTTCGGTACATCGCGCTTTTCGATTTTTATAGTTTTCCTTTTACGGCGAAATAACATGGTGGAAATTATACCTTTTTAAACGGAATCCTGTCAAATCAAATTAAATCTAAATCTATCGCATTTTCCATCATAAACTAAAATTGCGGTTTTCTCAAAAATATTTTTCCTCGCAAACTCCTCAATTAGATTGACGTTGTTTGTGGGTAGTAATGGTGCAAACCTTCTCGGTTTCAGGTCCAGGAGAGTTCTTTTGGTTGATAGATTTTCTCCTGGAATTATAGGAAGATATGCAATATCAATTCTTCTTACGAAAAATTTTTTAAGATCACTCACAATATCTGCAATTAGATCGTTACTGACGTTTCCCATGTAATTGGAATCGATGTAAAGAAATCGGAATTTTCCTCTTTTGATAAGTACGGCATAGCTCCTTTTGTTGGGGTAGGTTGATATCTCGATTCCATTTTCGATAGTTTTAGTAAGTTTAAACTCCTGTTTAGCATCAGGAGGCTCAAAAACCGTAGAATTTTTAAAGGATTTTAAGGTGATATTGGGTAAGGTTTTGAATACATAGATTCTTTTACCACGGGTTTTTACCCTGCATTTGAAATCTTCTGTTGGATTGAAAAGGAATATATTATTTTCAAATTCCAATCCAACGCACTCAAACCCTCCATACACTGTTTCGACTAACATTTACATATTTTAATTTAAATCCTATTAAAATCAAGCAGTTTGGGAAAATGTTTTTCTTGATACTTTGTAGATGCACCAATAAAATTTAGCAAGATTTTTTTAAACCGGAGGATTTTAGATGAATCCAGTTTTCAGGGATGTTTTAATCACCGGCGTGAAGATAGCTATAGTGATTGGTGGGATGCTTGGTGTGGTGGCATATCTCACACTGATGGAGAGAAAGGTTGTAGCTTATATTCAGGAGAGGCTGGGGCCTAACAGGGTGGGCCCATGGGGTCTCTTACAGCCCATCGCCGATGGTATTAAGCTGTTTTTTAAGGAAGATGTAATCCCGGCTCACGTCGATAAGGTATTATATGTCATTGCTCCAATGATTGTTATGACAATGGCTGTCATGCCTTTTGTAATTATCCCTTTCTCAAAGAGATTCTATCTATCCGATATCAATGTAGGAATCCTTTTGCTCCTTGCGATTTCCGGAATAAATACTTACGGAGTCCTTCTTGCTGGACTGTCTTCAAATTCTAAATACTCCATGATCGGTGGTCTGAGGGTTGCGAGTCAGCTTATCAGCTATGAAGTTGCATTGGCACTTGCGTTCGTGGGTATTGTTCTGTGGAGTGGGTCCATGTCTCTCGTTAAAATCGTTGAAGCCCAGCACACTATCTGGAATATTGTGCCACAGATTATTGGATTTATCGTGTTTTTTATTGCTGCACTTGCTGAATTGAATAGAATTCCATTCGATCTACCTGAAGCAGAGGCAGAGCTCGTTGCAGGTTATCATACAGAGTACAGTTCCATGAAATTTGCCCTTTTTTATTTAGGAGAATATGCAAACTTAACGGCAATGAGTGCGATAATTACGACTGTCTACCTGGGTGGATGGCAGGGACCATGGCTTCCTGGGTTTGTCTGGTTTGCTATAAAGATGTTTATCGTACTATTTGTTTTCATGTGGATTAGGTGGACATATCCAAGGTTTAGATTTGATCAGTTGATAGGTGTAGGCTGGAAGTTGTTGGTGCCCCTTGCACTTTTGAATATTGCCATCACAGCCATTTTGAGAATTTACATTTAGGAGGTATTATGAAAGTTATCTTTTACGTAAATGCTTTTTTTAGTCTGGTTTTTGCCCTTGGGGTTTTATTTGGCAAAAATCCATTAAGGAGTGCGTTGTCACTGCTTTTATTTTTTATTTCAATTTCCCTGTACTTCTTTTTTGCCGGGTCAGACTATTTAGGTTTCGTTCAGATAATTGTTTATGCTGGTGGAATTATCGTTTTAATAGCATTTGTAATCATAATTCTTGGACTGAGGCGAGAGTCACCTGACTTCGATATTTCTTTACGAAGTTTCGTGGGAATAATTCTTCTGGCACTATTTGCCCTTGGAGTTCTCTATGGAATGGGAAAATCTATACTTCACTTCGTGCCTCAATCCCCATATTTTGACACGAGTGTCGCAGGTATAGGTGACGCTATTTTCTCCAGATATCTTCTTCCATTTGAGGTAGCATCCATACTTCTCCTCGTGGGTGTGGTTCTTGCTTTTATTTTTGCGAAAAAGGAGGTTTAAATGCTGGGATTTGGTGATTATCTGCTGGTTAGCGTGATTCTTTTCTTTGTCGGTGCAATTGGTGTCATATTCCGTCGCAATTTGATTTACATCCTGATGAGCCTTGAGATTATGCTGAATTCAATCAATATCACTCTGATTGGATTGGCCAGGTATTCCAGAGATACAAATCCTCAGGTTTTAATTCTTTTTATACTTGTAGTTGCGGCTGTTGAGGTTGCTGTTGGACTCGGAATTGCAATCAATTTGATGAGAGTTAAAGGAACAGTGGATGTAGACCTATTTAAATCTTTAAAGGGGTAGAGATATGGAAAAGATTCTTGTGTTAACGCTTTTTGTACCACTTGTTGGAGCAATTATAAATGGTGTATTTGGGTCTCCATTCAAAAAATATGCCCACTGGGTAGCTGTACCTGCAATAGGAATTTCGTGGCTTGGAGCCCTTTATCTTTTGAAATTTGTCCTTGCTGGAAATACTTTACTTGTAAATCTCTGGCAATGGATTCCTGTAAAAGATTTTAATGTAAATTTTGGGCTTTATCTCGATCCTCTGTCTACTGTAATGATAGCAACTGTTACAACTGTGTCATTCTTTATTCACATTTACTCAATTGGTTACATGCACGGTGATCCTGGATACAGACGTTACTTCTCATATTTGAATTTATTTGTCTTTTCCATGCTTCTCCTTGTTCTTGCCAACAATTACGTTCTCCTCTTTGTGGGTTGGGAGGCTGTGGGTCTCTGTTCCTATCTTTTGATTGGCTTCTGGTATGAGAAGAAGAGTGCCTCTGATGCCGGTAAAAAGGCATTCATTGTTAATAGAATCGGAGATGCAGGTTTCATTCTTGGAATTTTTACCATGTTCTTCACGGTTGGGGCGGTTGATTACAGAACTGTTTTTGAAGCTGCTCCCCACCTCTCCGCAGCCGTTGTTGGAGCCATTACATTCTTTCTTTTTATGGGAGCCATGGGAAAGTCAGCCCAGTTCCCGCTTTATGTCTGGCTCCCTGATGCGATGGAGGGTCCAACACCTGTGTCAGCTCTCATTCACGCGGCGACTATGGTGACTGCAGGTGTGTACATGGTCGCAAGATCAAGTGCTCTCTATTCTGCACATGGTTCCGTCGCGAATCTGGTCGCTGGAATTGGCGCATTTACAGCCATTCTTGCCGCCTCCATAGCTCTTGTTAATGACGATATCAAAAGGGTTCTGGCATATTCAACGATTTCACAGCTCGGTTACATGTTTATTGGCGTGGGGATTGGAGCTTATGCCACGGGTATCTTCCACCTTTATACACACGCATTTTTCAAGGCACTTTTATTCTTAACTGCTGGTAGCGTAATGCATGCACTCCATGGTGAGCTGAATATGCAAAAAATGGGTGGATTGTTTAAGAAGATGCCTCACACGGGTATAACTTTCATAATTGGAGCACTTGCACTTTCTGGAATACCTCCATTCGCTGGATTTTTCTCAAAAGACGCTATATTAAAGGAGGCTTTGCTCAGAGGTCACGTAACTATATGGTGGATAGGAACAATAACGGCTTTCATGACAGCCTTCTATATGTTCAGACTAATTTTCATGGTCTTCTTTGGAAATCCACGTGATAAAGAACTTTACGAGCATGCCCATGAATCTCCAGCAGTTATGACCATTCCCCTATGGATACTTGCAATTGGTGCCATAGTTGTGGGCTGGGTTGGTATCGGTGAGGATGCAAGTCCATTTTTCAAATTCCTCGCCCCTTCTCTTCACTATGCGGAGCACGGGGCTCTGATCGAACCTACTGTCTGGCAGGAGTGGTTGCCTCTTGCGTTTGGTATCTTAGGAATTATTCTTGCATGGTCGATGTATATGAAAAATCTACCTTCGCCAGAAGGTATGGCAAGAACTTTCAGGACATTTTACAAATTACTCAAGGGGAAATGGTATGTGGATGAAATTTATGATATATTTATTGTGAAACCAATACACTTTCTTGCAGTCCTTTTGTTCAAACTTGTTGATAGGATTTTGATTGATGGAACTGTAAATGGAGTTGCCTGGCTGAACAGGGCAGTTGGTTCGATTTTGAACAAAATTCAAACGGGCGCGGTCAAGACTTACATGGTGTGGATTGTGTTTGCAGCAACCTTAATTCTCTGGCTGCAGCTTTTAAAATAGGAGGAATATGAATGAAACTGGATTTACTGAGTCTCGTTATAATTTTTCCGATAATTGGTGCGATCCCTGTTTTCTTCATGAGTCCTAAAAACAAAAAAGTTCTGTTTGATTACACACTACTTATGACTCTTGTTGAGTTTCTGCTCTCACTCTTCCTGCTCAAAGGGTTCAAATTTGGTCTCTACGGTTTCCAGTACGAGCATGTTTATAAATGGATCCCCTCCATAGGTGCATCTTTCCATGTTGGAATTGATGGTATGAGCCTTATTTTGATTCTACTCACAACATTTTTGACTGCTCTTGGTATTCTTTCCTCCTACAATTATATCACCCACAAGGCAAAGGAATACGTAATTGTGATGCTTCTTATGGAAACTGGAATGATAGGCGTTTTTGCCTCTCTTGATCTTTTGCTATTCTATCTTTTCTGGGAACTGATGCTGATCCCAATGTACTTCTTAATTGGAATCTGGGGGCACGAGCGAAGAGTTTACGCGGCTTTTAAGTTTGTAATTTATACAATGGCAGGAAGTGCCCTGCTTATCACGGGTATCCTTGTCCTCTACTTCTACAATCACAGTGTAACAGGCGTTTATACATTTGACCTTTTAAAACTTTACAGATTAAATGTACCTTATGATCTTGCTAAGAAACTGTTCCTTGCGTTTGCAATAGCCTTTGCTATAAAAGTCCCTATCTTTCCATTTCATACATGGCTTCCGGATGCCCACGTTGAAGCGCCCACTGCGGGATCGGTGCTTCTCGCCGGTGTCCTGCTGAAAATGGGCATTTACGGTTTCCTGAGATTTGCTTTTCCACTTTTCCCGAAAGCGGCAATTCATTATGCTCCCCTTTTCATGGCCCTCGGTATAGTCGGGATTATCTATGGCGCCTTTATGTCCTGGGTTCAGAAAGACCTTAAAAAACTTGTTGCCTATTCATCGGTGGCACACCTCGGATTTATCGTACTCGGAATATTCACCTTTAACATGTACGGAACACAGGGAGCAGTTATTCAGATGGTGAACCACGGTCTCTCAACAGGTGCACTGTTCTTCATAGTTGGTATGCTTTACGAAAGGAGACACACCCGTTTGATTGAAGAATTTGGAGGACTTGCCAAAGTGATGCCTGTATTTTCTGTCATCTTTGGCATAGTGATGCTCTCCTCCATAGGACTTCCAGGATTGAACGGATTTATTGGAGAATTTCTCGTAATGCTTGGTGCCTTTAAAGCTTCAAAATTTGCCGCTTACTTCGCAGTTGTCGGAATTATTTTTGCGGCGGTTTACATGCTTACAATGTTCCAGAGAGTTGTATTCTTAAAGGTCAAGGAAAAGAATCTTGGCCTACCTGATATTTCCCTTAGAGAATTCTTTGTGCTTGCCCCCATTCTCCTGTTTATTTTCTGGATTGGGATATACCCGAAACCCTACCTGAAGATGACGGAGCCCACATCCAGTGCAGTTATTATGCAGATTAAAAGTACTCAGAATGCAGAGAAGGAAATAAAGATGTTAACCGGACCTGTTGGTGAAGAGATCTCTCTTAAAATTACAGGGAGGAAAGCAAGATGAATGCTCACATTCTTTTGCCGGAAATAATCCTTTCAATTACTGCTGCTCTTGTGCTTATTATTGAATTTTTAACTCCCAGACGCCTACAGTTTATTGGAACAGTAACTATCCTGGGTATTTTGCTTGCACTTTTTTACGACCTTTCCATGTTCAGAAACGCAGGAATTGGATTTTATGGAATGGTCAAGGTTGGTCCGTTCGATCGAATGTTTGATTTAATCTTTTTCATCGGAGCCATTCTTTTGATCTTACTGTCCTTCGATTACTTTGTTGAGATTTCTGGTGAGTTTTACTTTTTCTTGATTACCTCTCTTATTGGAATGATGTTACTGGCAAAATCTTCGGATTTATTCATGCTATTTCTTTCGCTCGAAACTTTGAGTTTCTCACTTTTGGGATTGATTGGAATTTTAAAGAGAAAGGAATTTGTTGCTGAGGCAACACTTAAGTATTTTGTCCTCGCTGCATTTTCATCTGCATTTTTCCTGTTTGGTATAATTCTAACCTATGTGATTTTCCAGACGACCAATATTTCAGAAATTTCAAACAAGCTCTTCGCGGCAGGTTTAACAGGTATTAAACCGGGTATAATCGTTACACTGGTTTTACTTACTGTTGGCCTTGCTTTCAAAATTGCCGCAATTCCATTTCACATGTGGACCCCGGATGTTTATGAAGGAGCTCCTGCACCTGTTGTGGCATTTCTCTCTGCCGGTCCAAAAGCCGCTGGGTTTGCCATTATTTTGAAAACACTCCTGAGTGGATACCAGGCCCATCCAGAAATATGGAAGGGAATAGTTACCTATCTTGCAGTGTTCACCATGTTCTGGGGTAACCTTGCTGCATTGAAAACCAGGAATCTCAAGAGAATGCTTGCATATTCTACAATTGCACATGCTGGCTATGTGCTTGTAGCTATTGTGTCAGTGAATCAGGAGGCTTATGCGGCAATCGTATTTTATATGCTTTCGTATACCTTCATGGTCTTTGGGGCTTTTGCTATTATTTCGATGATTGGAGATTCTCACTCGAATCTTGAAGACTACGCTGGTCTTTCAAGAACATCACCATTGCTTGCTTTTATGATGGCAATTTTCATGATTTCCATGACGGGAATTCCAACAACATCCGGATTTATTTCGAAGTTCTACGTGTTTATGTCTGCTGCGAAAACCAATCATATCTGGCTTGTGATATTCGGTTTCATTAATGGAGCAATTTCAGCCTATTACTACTTAAGGGTCGTTGTTTACATGTACATGATGGATGCAAGGGAAGAACATGCTGTACCTTATTTCCCTTTCTTGAGATCAGTTATGTGGATAGCTGTTATTTTCATCTTTTACCTTGGATTGTTCCCACAGAAAGTATTTGAGATTATAGTTTCGACTCTTTAAAAACAGGTGAGGAGGGGGATATGTGCAAACCCCACTATTATTGAAAGGAGGAGAAGTTAATGAATGTACCGCTTTTTACTTTAAATAGACAGCACGAGGAGCTCATGGATGAGCTCATGAAAGCTACGGAAGAGGTGATAAAATCAGGAAAGTTCATTCTTGGTCCGTGGGTGACCGAGTTCGAAGGAAGGGTTGCCGAATATCTTGGTGTTAAATATGCAGTAGGAGTAGGGAATGGTACAGATGCCATAAGTATCGCACTCTCCGCAATAGACATAAAACCCGGTGATGAGGTTATCACAACTCCATTCACGTTTATAGCTACTGCTGAAACAATTGCTATGCT
>JALSOD010000247.1 GCA_026986655.1 Caldifarciminota bacterium
TCTATCTTTTAGTTTTTCTGGTTGTTGCTCTGCCTATGATTCTTGGAATCAAGGCCAAGGTAACCGTCACTGAACCCGTTAAAAAGGCTTACGAATTTATAGATTCATTACCACCGGGGTCGTTCGTCTTAATTGGAATCGACTATGGACCAAGTACTTTTCCTGAAATGAATCCAATGCTTTACGCGCTTCTGCGCCACGCTTTCAAAAAGAACCTGAAAGTAGGTATACTTGCACTGCAAAATGCCGTTAATATTCCCATCGGTTCCCAGGTTCTGAGAGCAGTTGCGAAGGAATACGGTAAAAAATATGGAATTGATTACGTTAACCTCGGCTATAAACCCGGGTGGGATGCGGTAATAGTATCAATCGGGCGTGAAATCAGAGACGTGTTTCCAGAAGACGCTTTTGGAACTCCTCTGGATTCTCTTCCCATAACAAGGAATATTCACAACTACGACGACATCGCTCTCGTGATAGACCTTGCCTCGGGTGGCACATGGGCATCCTGGATACAGTTCGCACAGGCACGTTTTGGAGTTCCCGTTATCATTGGAGTTACTGCGGTAATGGGGCCTGAGAGTTATCCATATTTGCAATCGGGACAGATTAAAGGTTTAATCGCTGGACTTAAAGGGGCAGCTGAATACGAAACCCTTATCCATCATCCTTACCTGGGGGTAAGAGGTATGCCAGCTCAATCTGGAGTACACATTTTGATTATTTTGCTGATTTTCATTGGGAACATCGGTTATCTTCTACAAAAGAGGTCAAAGACATGACAAGTGTAATTGGAACCTGGCTTGCGGCATTTTTTACACTGGCAATTTTTAGCTTTCTATACAAAGATAACCCCTTCTACAAGGTAGCTGAGCATCTTTACGTGGGAATATCAGCAGCCTTCTGGCTCATTTACGTGTGGAGCTTCACAGTCTACCCTTTACTTGTAAAACCCATGATAAAGAACGGTCTATGGGGAGAAAACTTACTCCTTCTTATCCCTCTTGTTTTCAGTATAATGATGCTCTTCCGACTGATTCCGAACTACGGCTGGATATCGCGATGGCCGATGGCCTTTACAGTGGGTCTCGGTGCTGGCCTCGGTCTTACAGGAGCCATACAGGGAATTTTATTCCCCCAGATGAGGGCTACAGTTCTTGACCTCTGGCTAAAAAACAACCCTCTCGGAACTTTAAACAACTGGCTTCTGATCATTGGTGTGATAACGACCATTTTCTATTTCTTTTTCTCACAGGAGCACAAAGGAGCATTTGGGAAAATTGCACGCGTAGGAATTGCCTTCATCATGATCTCCTTTGGTGCATCCTTTGGATTTACAGTAATGGCAAGGGTCTCCATTCTCATCGGACGTGTTGGATTTTTACTTGGGGACTGGTTACACCTTATTAAATAAAAAGCGAGGTAGAAATGGCAAGAAATCCTGTTTTTGACGAAATAAAAAATCTCCTAACCGAACAGAGAAACCCGGCATCAAAGGATATCGATATCCTGCCGGTTGAAGAAGTCTTAAAAATCATCAACAACGAAGACAAGAAAGTTGCCGAAATCGTCGGAAAGGAAATACCACACATTGCAAAAGCTGTCGAAATTTATGTGGAAACCATCAAAAAGGGTGGACGAATCTTTTACATAGGTGCTGGTACGTCTGGAAGGCTCGGCATACTCGATGCTGTGGAGCTCGTCCCAACCTATGGGACTCCTCACTACCTTGTTCAGGGACTCATTGCAGGTGGATATGGTGCCCTTATAAGAGCTGTCGAAGGGGCCGAAGACCTTCGGGAAGATGGTAAAAAAGACCTGATGGAGCGTGGGGTAAATGAAAAAGACTTCGTAATAGGTCTTGCAGCTTCAAAAAGAACCCCCTACGTGCTTGGAGCCCTCGAGTACGCGAGAAGCATCGGGGCTAAAACAGGATTTATCACTGCAATTCCGAGAGAAGAAGTTGACGTGGACGTCGATGTCCTGATCTGTCCGGCTACAGGCCCTGAAGTTGTGATGGGTTCAACCAGGATGAAGGCTGGAACAGCGGAAAAGCTTGTCCTCAACATGATCTCAACAGCAGCTATGATACGCATGGGAAAAGTATATGAAAACATGATGGTAGACCTCTGGGCAACATCTCAAAAGCTTGTTGAGCGTTCAAAAAGAGTGATAATGATAGCAACAGGTGTTGATTATGACACGGCAGTTGAGTACCTGGAAAAAGCCAGAGGGAGTGTAAAGATAGCTATCGTGATGATACTTGGAAACGTAGACTACAATACTGCTGTCAAATATTTAGAGGAGGCAGACGGCTTTGTAAGAATAGCACTACAGAAAATCCAGAAAGAGAAACCACCAAAATAGTCATCTACCGTTTTTTCATAGCTGCCCAGAAATTCACGCTCAAGCTCTCCAGGTGAGAGATAATAAAGACTCTTTGTTCCATTACCACAACTCTATTTCACCATAATAACTGCCTTTTCTTTTCTTGATTCTGTGGCACAATATAGGATATACAACCCTTTTTGGACTTTCACACCCCATCTATTCTTACCATCCCATGACACAATGTAAACACCACTTTCACCGTCAATTAATTTCCTGACCAATCTTCCCCTGAGATCAAAAATATAGAGAATGACTTTATCAGACGGCTTCACATTTATCTTAATAACAAAATTTCCTCTATCCGGTGTAAAAATCTTTGATGACAGCTGCAATATTTTTGATTGGACCTTAAACTGTGATAGAGAATTCGGCTCACCCGGTGTACCTCCAGAAGTGGCACGTGAACTTCCCCAATTTTCTCTTAAATTGGTCGCAACCATAGGTGAAATTCTCTCTAAAGAAACTCCCTCCTCTCCACCCCACGAGGAAGAATAGCGGAGAGAATCAATGACATCGCCACCAGCATCAAAAAGTATTACGTCGTCGTAATTGTTGTTTAATATCGGGAAGTTCTCTACTTGAATGTAATTCCCAACATCAGGAAATCTACCTCTCAAAAGAGAAGAATCCCCGGTAATTACCAGGTATCCATGGGAGTTTAGATAGACATCGGGGAATAAACCAGATGAACGAGTGGATGAATCTTTTAATTTGAAACCTCGTAGGTTAATCCCTGTTTCTGTATTGTTGTAAATTTCCACCCATTCTACGGTGTCTTTATACATAACCTCGTTGATAACTAATGGCGGTAAATTTATTGGAATGAGCACTAAGGTGGTGTCATTAAATGGATTTTCATCTCCATTTAAATCAACAAAAACTTTAAGTGTTAAGAATTGTTCAGTAATCTCCGGTGTTGTAAAATCTACTGTTGCTGTATCTCTCCACTCAAGAGAATGTTCAACAGAGAGGGTTGTATCAAAACAATTTGAAATCACTCCAATTCTGAAAGAGTCCACGGGATTTATTCCAAAATTTTTTACCTTTATAGAAAGTCTTATCGGTTCACCAACACCTCCGTTAGTGTGACTGAGATTTATTATTCCAAGATCACACCAGCGGGTCAGAGAATTCTGTGTCCCTGGGGTCGATCCTGTGGAATTCACTGAGAGTCCCCAGTTATCTTCTCTATCAGTTTCGAAAGGATTTATTCTCTCAACAGAAACTCCATCGGGCGGGTTGACAGGAACAGAATCTGTAGGATCTGAAGGAGTACCGTAGGCGTCAACCGTATCCCACCGAAAACTTATAAGATAGAGTGGATCATTGTTGGAAAGGCCATTTCCAATGTCATTGTCACCAGTTGTGAATATTACTGAACCATCAGGAAAGTTGTAGGGCTGGGAAACATCACTCGAATCAAGGTATTCTCTGTCTATAATGATCCCGTAACATCGAGGTGGGATATTATTTTGATTAATGAAAACACCGGGGTACAAATCGAGTATCGAGGAATCCGCAAAAGGGACAATACTGTCAATTTCATCACCGTCTGAAATCATGAATCGGGTCAGGTCTACTGGAGTTGAATCAGGGTTGTATATCTCTACAAATTCATTTTTATCTCCTGAGCTTGATTCATGTCCCCGGGGATTTGCCATCACTTCATTGATAACAGGATGAGAAAATAATAGGAAAATCAGCAAAACCCCCTGCATTTTCGAATTTTAAAAAATCCTCCCACCTTTGTCAAATGTTTTATAGGGGGAGTGCAAGATATAGATTAGCACCATACGCTTAAACTACTTTTAAAGTGTCGGGGGACCTAAAACTTTATTCAGGAACTTTTAAAGCACTTGTTCTGCATTCCCTACAAAGTAGGATATACCAGAGGAAGAATTAAATTTTATCCTGACACTTCCTTGAGGGAATAAACTGAGGGGTGGATTCCCTCTACTATGGACCTGACAGCAAATCTTGCTGCATTTATGGAAGTGTATCCCGGAATATTGTATAAAAATGCTGCGCGTCTAATCTTTACCGAGTCAAGATATGCTGTCTTTCCCGCAGGGATATTTATAACCATTACCACCTCACCTTTCTTCATTCTGCCGACAATCCCTTCACTCCCTTCACTAAGCTTTCCTACACTCTCTACTCTTATACCATGCTTTTTTAAATATTTAGCAGTCCCCTCTGTGGCGATGATATCGAGGCCAGCTTTCACAAGCATCTCGGCAATATCAAGAATTCTCGGCTTTGCAGAATCCTTTACGCTGATGAATACCTTTCCACCTCTCGCTGGAAGTTCAAAACCAGCGGCAACCTGGGATTTGTAAAAGGCCTCCGCCGGCGTTCTGCCTACTCCCATAACCTCTCCAGTTGACCTCATTTCAGGTCCGAGAATTGGGTCAACCCCAGGAAATTTATTGAACGAAAAAACAGCCTCTTTCACTGCATAGAAACCGTGATTTTTACTCTTGAGACCAAATTCTTTGAGCTTTCTACCAAGCATCACCTTCGTTGCAATTTTTGCAAGAGGCACACCCGTTGCCTTTGAAATAAAAGGAACCGTTCTGGAAGCCCGAGGATTAACCTCTATCACGTAAACCTCTCCCTCTCTCACTGCATACTGAACATTCATGATACCCTTTACTGCAAGCTCTTTCGCGATCTCCACCGTGATATCTTTAATTTGATCAATTACCCCATCCGGCAACATGTATGGTGGTAAGATCATGGCTGAGTCACCAGAATGGATTCCTGCCTCATGAACATGTTCAAGAATTCCTCCAATATAAACATCATCTCCATCCGAAACTGCATCAACGTCTACCTCGTAGGCGTCGAGTAAAAATTCATCAACAAGCAGAGGCCAACCAATTGTCTCATTTTCAAGGTAAAATTTGAGCTCTTTCCTATCATGAATAATACCCATCGCCCTTCCACCGAGCACATAGGAAGGTCTCACAAGCACTGGATAACCAATAAAATCTGCCACTTCAAGCGCTTCGATAGGGGTTCTTGCTATACCACTCCTCGGCCTCTTGAGTCCAAGCTTATCAAGGAAGTCTTTAAATCTCTCTCTGTCCTCTGCTCTATCAATTGAATCAAACTCGGTCCCTAGTATCTTTACTCCGTATCTGGCGAGTCTTCGAGCCATATTAAGGGGAGATTGGCCACCAAACTGGACAATAACACCTGCAGGATCTTCCTTCTCTATGATATTCATCACGTATTCAAAAACTACTGGCTCAAAATACAGTCTGTCGGATGTGTCGTAGTCAGTGGAAACGGTCTCTGGATTCGAATTTATCATTATTCCCTTCAGTCCTTCTTCTTTTATCGCCATTATGCTATGAACACAGGCATAGTCAAATTCAATACCCTGTCCTATCCTGTTTGGGCCACTACCAAGCACAATAACGCTCTTTACACCGGTCTTTACGAGGAGTGAAGGCTCCTCATCTTCTTCCTCATAGGTTGAATAAAAATACGGCGTGTATGCTTCAAACTCCGCCGCACACGTGTCAACTACTTTAAAAACTGGTTTGATCCCGAATTTCTTCCTCAATTTTCTAATGAAATCCTCGCCCGTCCCCGTGAGGTCTGCTATGAGTTTGTCTGAAAAGCCCCATTCTTTTGCCTTTTTGACAAGCTCAGGAGTCAAACCACCTATACCAGCGCCACGGATGCTATTCTCAAGCTCCACTATCTCTCTGATCTGATGGAGGAAGAACGGGTCTATGCCTGTTAAATCGTGCACCTTCCCAACATCAAAACCAAAACGAAATGCATCTCCAATGGCAAAAATTCTCTCAGAATTCGGGGTTTTTAATTTTTTTTCAATATAATCTCTAACACCATCCTGAATGTTCTCTCCGAAGTACCCTTTATTAATCAATGGCTGGACAATAGATTTGAGCCCGCTTGCATTGATTTCAAGAGACGATATGGCTTTAAGAAGCGCCTCCCTGAAATTCCTGCCAATGGCCATAACTTCACCAACGGATTTCATCTGAGTAGTCAACGTCGGATCTACCTCCGGGAATTTCTCAAAGGCAAAGCGGGGAATTTTAACAACAACATAATCAAGGGCCGGCTCGAAAGACGCAGGTGTTTCGCGGGTTATATCGTTTGGTAGCTCATCCAGGGTATAACCAATGGCAAGTTTTGCCGCGATCTTGGCTATCGGAAATCCTGTGGCCTTTGAAGCGAGGGCTGAGGATCGCGAAACACGTGGATTCATTTCAATTACATACATCTCTCCATCTTCGGGATTCACTGCAAACTGAATATTGGACCCGCCTGTATCAACACCGATTTCACGTATGATCGAAATTGCAGCATCCCTCATCCTCTGATATTCCTTATCTGTAAGAGTCTGCTGTGGAGCAACTGTTATGGAATCTCCGGTATGAACTCCCATCGGATCAACATTCTCGATAGAACACACGATCACCACGTTATCATTCTTG
Source organism: Caldifarciminota bacterium (assembly GCA_026986655.1). Classification (GTDB taxonomy): domain Bacteria; phylum Hydrothermota; class Hydrothermia; order B15-G9; family WFZT01; genus WFZT01. Next base: position 6,870 of record JALSOD010000247.1, read on the forward strand.
TCCCTCATCACCTCAAGTTCGTACTCTTTCCAGCCGGCAACAGATTTTTCTATGAGAACCTTATGCACAGGACTCATTCTGAGGGCAAGCTCAACGAGGGTTTTAAATTCATCCTCGCTTGTAGCAATGTTTCCACCGGTACCCCCGAGAGTAAAAGAAGGTCTAATCACCACCGGAAACCCAAGTTTCCTCGCAATTTCAAAAGCTTTTTCAACGCTTCCTGCATATCCGGATTCGGGAACCTTGAGCCCAATTCTATTCATGGCTTCAATGAAAAGCTCCCGGTCTTCGGCCTTTTTAATAGCGTCAATCGATGCACCAATGAGCTCAACACTGTACTTCTCTAAAATTCCTCTTTCATGAAGAGCAACTGCAAGGTTAAGTCCAGTCTGTCCCCCAAGCGTTGGGAGTAGCGCGTCCGGCTTTTCTTTTTCAATGACTTTTGCCACAAAATCGACTGTCAGGGGCTCAATATAAACAGCATCCGCCATATCCGGGTCCGTCATTATGGTAGCTGGATTAGAATTGATAAGGATTACCCGTATCCCCTCCTCCTTGAGGCTTTTGACCGCCTGGGAGCCTGAGTAATCAAATTCAGAGGCCTGGCCAATGATAATGGGGCCAGACCCGATTATTAAAACGGATTTTATATCCTCTCTCTTCGGCACAGTTGCATAATTATAAGGGAAAACTGTGAAAATATAGAGAAAAAGTGTGGTGATTCAATAAAAATCTCTCCAATTCTTTTCTCCCGTGGAATTCACTCTGAAGGTAACCTCTCAAATTCAATCTCAAAATTTAACTAACTCCCCCTTGACAAATCTTAATGCATAACGGAATATTTAAATAGACAAACATTTAAAGATTCTTTAAAAAGGAGGTTTAAATCATGTGGCAAGATTGGATCAATGCGTTGTTGGGTGTATGGCTTTTAATAGCCGGGTTTATTCCATCCATAACAACAAGTAAAAGTGCTTCTTTGTGGAATGATCTCATTGTAGGTGTTATTGTCCTCATTCTTGCTGTGTGGGTTGCAAAATCAAGGTGGCCAGAGTGGGTTAATTCGATACTCGGTATCTGGTTAATCATAGCAGCATTTATCTCCTCGATCGTTGCAAGTAAATCTGGTAATATGTGGAACGACATTGTAGTGGGAATTCTGATTGTGATCTTTGGTGTCTGGGCGGCGCTGATGAAAGGTTAACAGTAGAAAAGGATGGTGTTATAATTTTGGGGCATGGCGAAGCATTTGCTTCGCCATGCCCCTTTCTCATTAATCATGGATGGTATGATTTATACAGAACATCATAAACGCATCGAGCTTTACACAAAGGCTCTGGGCCATATTACCCGGTTAAAAATACTCAAATTTATATCAAAAGACTTCAAATCTGTAAATGAAATTGCTGAAGAAATGGGCCTTTCTCACTCCGTCTGCTCCTCC
>JALSOD010000248.1 GCA_026986655.1 Caldifarciminota bacterium
TACTCCTGATGACACCTATGAAGTAGTTGTTCATCCGCCATTTACAATAATTCAGGCTGTCGCTGAAGTACTTGACGGTGGCCAGATAAAGCTGGGTGCTCAGAATGTTTTCTACGAGGATGAGGGCGCATATACAGGGGAGATTTCACCTCTGATGCTCAAGGATTTGAGGGTTGAATATGTAATCGTAGGGCATTCTGAGAGACGTAAATATTTCTATGAAGATGATGAGACTGTGCTGAAAAAGGTGAAAGCTGTTTTAAAACACGGCATGAAGCCGATCGTTTGTGTTGGAGAGACACTCGATGAAAGAGAAAAGGGACTTGAAAAAGAAGTAGTAAATAAGCAATTGTCAATTTTTAAGGAAATTTCAAAAGAAGAGATGAAAGACGTTGTCATTGCCTACGAGCCTGTATGGGCAATTGGAACCGGGAGGACGGCGACTCCCGAGATTGCAGAGGAGATGCATAAATTCATAAGAGCCACGATTGAAGAAATATTTGACAAAGAGACCGCAGAGAATACTCCAGTCCTTTACGGAGGTAGTGTTAAGCCTGATAATGTTTACTCTCTAACGTCACAGGAAGACATTGATGGTGCTCTCGTTGGTGGGGCATCATTAAAGGCTGAGAGTTTCCTTGCCATTATCAGGAATGCGTCAAAAGAATAATAAAGAGGGAGGAGAATAGATGCTTTATAAAATACTGGTTGCAATCTACCTGATCACAGTAATACTGATGATTATTGTGATTCTTCTACAGGAACCAAAAGAGGGTGGGCTGTCTACAGGTATTGGTGGAGCCGGTGTGGAAAACATTCTTGGTGTCAGAGGTGCCCCAACGTTCTTTACAAAGTTAACAGCAGCTCTCGGGGGTATTTTCCTGGCACTTTCTCTGGTGTTGTCCTTGCTTCACTCCCCAACAAGGATGACAAAAAGTGTTATAGAAAAAGAGGTTAAACAGGGCCTGAATTTACCACCAATTCAGGCGCCCCAGGCTCCACAAACTCCACAAAATAAATAAGAAGGAGGAGATGAAAAATGTATGTAGTCCTTGAGGCCGGTGGAATGCAGTTTATAGCAAGAGAGAACGAAACACTGGTGATACCAAAAATTAAAAACGAAGTGGGAGAAAAGGTAACGTTTGATAAAATTCTCCTCTACAAAAATGATGAAGAGATCATAGTGGGAAAACCTTATCTTAATAATGTAAAGGTTGAGGCAGAGGTTATCGCTCATAAAAAATTACCCAAAGTTGTGGTATTCAAGTTTAAAAGAAGGAAGAATTACAAAAGGACCAAGGGACACAGGCAGCCTGTAACAGAGATAAAAATAACAGGTATTACCAAAGAATAAAAATTCCTCAAGGGGGTTGTGAGAATGAGGTTGCAGAAGGGTCGATGGATGGGGATTTTTATTTTATTTGTGGGACTCCTGAACGCAAGATTTTTGCTCCTCAACAATTCCAAAGATATAAGCTTTGACCTGGTTATTGTCACAAGCGATAGTCTCAAACCATATTTTGAGCAATTTAAAGAACTAAAGTGGATGACCGGTGTCACAACTGAGATTTTTACAACTTCCTGGATATACGAGAATTTCGATGGTCTGGATAGGCAGGAGAAGATAAGAAATTTCATAAAATACGTTCACGAGACCTTCAATACCAAATATGTCTTGCTGGGAGGGGATGTAGGAATAATACCAACGAGAGTCCTATATGTCCCCATATCCGGCACTCCTGACGATTTTATTCCTTCAGATTTTTATTACATGTGTCTTGATGGCAATTTCAACGCTGATGGTGACACACTCTGGGGTGAATTTTCAGATAGCGTTGACTTTATTCCGGATATAAGTGTGGGAAGATTACCTGTGAACTACCCTGCGGATATTGAAAACTA
>JALSOD010000249.1 GCA_026986655.1 Caldifarciminota bacterium
TCCTTGCCATTGTTGGCTTTGTTAAGGGAGGTTGAAAATGAAGGAATCAATTCTCTGGCTTTTCCAGATAGTAACAGCAGTTTTAATATTCTTTTTACTTGGTTTACACATATCCGCCCAGCATCTTGGCGGATTTGGTTCATTTCCCGATCTTGCTGAATTCACATACAAAGCTCTGATGTTTGTCGCTCTTTATCACGGACTGTTCGGACTCCGATCAATACTGCTTGAAGTTGGGATGGGACGCGGTGCAGAGAAGTTCGTTTCATGGATTCTCTTCCTTGGTGGACTTATTTTCTTCATCTACTATGGAATCGTCGCTGCATAGGAGGATATGACAAATGGCAGAGGCAAGAAAAGAAATCGAGATTAAAGAAGTTTTAAGTGATGAAATTGTAAAAACAGTCACATTCAAAATAAAAAAGTTTGACCCGGAGAAAGATTCAAAGCCCCATTACACTGAGTACCAGGTTCCTGTTTACCGTGGAATGACAGTACTGGATGGACTTCTCTATGTAAAGGAAGATGTAGATGGGACTATAAACTTCAGGTACTCATGTAGAATGGGAATCTGCGGCTCTTGCGGAATGTTTATCAATGGGAAACCCAGAATGGCCTGTATGACTCAGATTCTCGAACTCAATTCAGATGTTATTGAAATTGCTCCCTTACCCAATTATGACAACATTCGTGACCTTGTACCTGACTCTACACCGTTATTTGAAAAACACAAAAAGATCAAACCGTATCTCATTAGAGAGGATACGAAAGAGCAAGAAAATCCAATTGGAGAATACTACCAGACACCAGAAGAGCACGAGTACTATTCCCAGTTTTCATTCTGTATTAAATGTGGACTCTGTTATGCAGCCTGTCCGTCAGTTGCCTCCGATCCGGAATATCTCGGTCCTCAGGCACTGACACAGGCTTACAGGTATTCAGTTGACACGAGAGATGAAGGATTTCTTGAGAGAGTAATGGTTGTTGACGACCCTCATGGTTGCTGGAGATGTCATTATGCTGGGGTCTGTTCTGAAGTCTGTCCAAAAGGTGTTGACCCTGCAAAGGCTATTCAGCTCTTGAAGGGGTTGATTCTCAAATACCGACTTGGACTCAAGAAGAAGAGAAGAGGCGCTGGCGTGATTCCGGCTCATCCAAGACCAAACATCAAGAAGGCTCCGAAGAGAACAGTTCCACAGGAGAGCTGAAGATAAGATGTGAATAGCTGCAGAGCGTAGTATGGATATGGAATTAACACTTAAGGAATAGAAAGGGATGAATTTGGGAGGCGGGCGGCCTGCGGCCGCCCGCCTCCCAAATTCAAATAACGATATTTCTCAATGTCAAGAGTAGTTTTAAAGATAGTGTTCGAAAAATTTGGAAAGACTAAAATCCCCCATATCCCACTTTTGACAAAGTGGGAACTTTCGAAACCCAAATCCATCTCACAAGGAGGGAGATTAAGTGTAGTTTTATATCAGTTTGCTGAGTTTTTGGAATTTTTTACAGAAAACGCTTATTCCAAAATTTAAAAAGGAGAGAAGTTGTATGGATACAATTGTAAAGACCCTTGGAAGAACTGATTCAATTTACTCAAAAATTGTGAAATCTCTTGCATTTGCTGGACTCATCGGCCTTCTTGCCCAGGTGAAATTTTACTTGCCCTGGACACCTGTTCCTATCACCGGATCTACAGTTGGCGTAGTTTTAACAGGTATCTTTCTTGGGCAATGGGCATTACTCAGTGTTGGAACATATATATTGCTGGGAGCATTTGGGCTTCCATGGTTTGCCGGGTGGAATGGTGGTTTTGCGGCTATCCTTGGCCCCACCGGTGGCTACTTGCTTGGATTTATATTAGCAGCCTGGTTTATAGGTAAAGTTTACGAAAACATCGAGTATAAAAAGAGATTTGCATACATTTTGTTCGCGCATGTTTTCCTTGTTTACATCCCTGGGATTTTGGGATTGGTATTGTGGTATAAATTTACCCATAACTCAATGCCCGGTGTCTGGAAGACAACTATAATGGGTGTATTGCCATTCATCCCGGGTGATGCGTTGAAATCTGCCATACTCGCTGGCGTTCCATCGAAAAAATATTGAAAAGCCCGCTTAAAATCAGGAGCTGAAGTGTTGAAAATTAAGTGAATGAAAAATCTATCTACTCCTATAAACAAAATAACAGGGGATTTTCTTAAGATGTGAGAATTCACTATATCTCCGTTCTTCCAGGAGCTTTACGGTTCTTTATATGAGGGGAAGTTCGTACGAGTATATTAAATTAATACCTTTTTCTTCCGCGTACCTTCTGACCTTTGATGGTGTTTGATATGTTATCATTATCAGAAATTTTTCTCCAGTCAGGTATTTGTTTAAAGTTTTGATATAGTTTAGGAATTTATCGATATCTCTTTTTCTTAACTGTGCTTTACTCTCACCAATAATAATGATTTCGTTTCCATCTACTTTACCCTTTCCTATGATGTTCAATTCGATTTCTTTTCCATCACCTATCTCGATCACATCTCGTCTTAATGGTTCGGTTAACTCGATGTTAAATCTTTCATTTAGAATAGAAGGTAAACCTTTTATTGCTCTATCCTCGAGAACATATCCGAATGCATTTGAAAGTCCCCCGAGGTGTTCGCGAGTCTTTTTATGCTCTCCTATTAGTTTTTCAAGTCTTTCTTCAGTTCGTTTTTGAGCTTCAGCGAGTTCATTGAGTCTTTCTTCAGTTCGTTTTTGGGCTTCAGCGAGTTCATTGAGTCTTTCTTCAGTTCGTTTTTGAGCTTCAGCGAGAGAATTAACTCTATCAGTGAGTTCGCCAATAGCTTTCCAAACACGATCAAAATTTTCTTCAGTTCTATTTACAAATTCCCGAAATTCGGCTCTTGTTATCGTTTCACCTATAATCCTCTCTGCTTCCTCAAGGAAGCTTATCAAAATGTCCCTGAGCTTAGGGTCATCTATATTCTCGAGTTTTCTCATCAAAGATGCTCTTACCATAGTCGTTACTAAATTTATCCTCTAAATTTTAAAAGTCAAGCTTATCGCAGCAAAATTTTTTTAAAAGTTTCTATTGCATGTCTAATATCACCATCGTCCACATCTTTGTGTGTGACCATCCTGATGTCTTCATCAGACATGGATAATGCAAGTACACCGTGTTCTTTGAGTTTTTCAACAAGCTCGGGAGCTGTAAGATCTTCTCTTTTTACTTTGAAAAAGATAATGTTTGTCTCGATGTTTTCTGGATCTATCTCTATACCTGGCATTTCGGAAAGTGCATATGCGAGTGTTTTTGCCCTCCTGTGGTCCTCTGATAGTCTATCAACCATTTTCTGGAGTGCTATTATTCCGGCAGCAGCGATAACACCCACCTGCCTCATGCCGCCACCAAGCATCTTCCTGACATGACGGGCCTTTTCAATAAAATCAGCCGGTCCGGCAAGCATCGATCCAACTGGGGCTCCAAGACCTTTACTGAGACAAAACATTATTGAATCAACATAACTGGCATACTCATAAGCAGGAATACCGGTGGCTATTGATGCGTTAAAAATTCTTGCACCGTCAAGATGCACTCTGATACCCTTTCTATCAGCTATTTCCCTTATTTCTTTGAAATGTTCCAACGGTATGACTGCACCACCCCAGAAATTGTGAGTATTTTCCAGTGTTATCAACGTCGGCTGGGGCACGTGATAATCTTTTCTCTTATTAACTGCAGCCTTTAGCCGTTCCAGATCATAAACGCCTCTGTCTGAAGGTAGTGGACGTGGTATTACCCTTGATATAAAGGCAAGATGACCTGATTCAAAGTTGTAGATATGGGATTTTTCTTCTACAATGACTTCTTCCCCCTCGTTGGTCCAGACCTTCACAGCAATTGCGTTTCCCATAGTTCCTGAAGGAACGTAAATTGCAGCTTCTTTTCCGACTTTCTTAGCAGCGATTTCTTCTAATTTCTTTACCGTAGGGTCGTCTCCGAGAACATCGTCTCCCACCTTCGCATTCCTCATCGCCTCCCGCATTTCATCCGTTGGTTTTGTGACTGTGTCACTTCTGAAATCCGAAATTTGCATTTTTTGCTGTTCCTTTTATTTTATAAATTTTACTCCCTGCAGGCGCAAATCCAGATTTAAGCAAAAGCTGTTTTTTACCCTCAGCTGATGTGAGATACTGGTATTTGCGGTACCTCAAAATCCTTTCTACCCTTGCAACCATCAGAGAATCTCTCATACTTTTGTACTGTCTTGTGGAGTTGAGATAGGATTTGAAAACTCTTTCCGCCTGGAACGCCGTGTAAAACAGGAATCCCAGGATCAAAATTAAAGTCACTATCTCTTTTATTTTTGAAAAGAACTGTTTAATATCTCTACTCACTGTTTTGGATTAAGGGCTTTTCGACCGAGGAAAATAGCTGTATAAGACAGCTCTTCCTCGATCTGTAACAACCTGTTATATTTTGCTATTCTTTCAGATCTCGAAAGTGAGCCTGTCTTGATCATCCCTGTATTTGCAGCTACAGCAAGGTCTGCAATTGTAGTATCCTCGGTCTCACCGGATCTGTGGGAAATGATAGCCGTGAAGCCTGCCTTGTGGGTCAGCTCTATGGCCTCGAGTGTCTCCGTAACGGTTCCTATCTGGTTCAACTTTATAAGAACCGAATTTGTAACCTTATCTTTAATACCGCGGGAGATCAATTTTACATTTGTGACGTATATATCGTCACCAACTATCTGAACCTTATCTCCCAGTTTAGCGGTAAAATGTTTAAATCCCTCCCAGTCGTCCTCGGCGAATGGGTCTTCAAATGATACAATAGGAAACTTTGAGAATAGGTCGCTGTAGTAATCTGCCAATTCCTCAGCTGTCAGCTCTTTCCCTTCTAAGAAATATTTACCATCTTTGTAAAATTCCGATGCCGCTGAATCAAGAGCTATTGCAATATCTTCGCCGGGTGTATAACCTGCTTTCTCAATTGCCTCAACCAGCAGGGAAATTGCCTCTTCGGTACTGTTTAAATTGGGGGCAAAACCACCCTCGTCTCCTACACCTGTAAATTCTCCCTTCTCTTTCAAAATTTTCTTAAGAGTATGAAATGTCTCTGCTCCGTAGCGAAGGGCCTCTCTGAAATTTGGAGCACCAAGAGGAACAAGCATAAACTCCTGAATATCGAGATTGTTGTCGGCATGTAAACCACCGTTGATAACATTCATAAATGGAACAGGCATGGTTTTTGCATTAACTCCGCCAATGTACCTGTATAGTGGTAAACCAGATGATACGGCGGCCGCCTTTAAAACTGCCATTGATACACCGAGAATAGCATTTGCACCAAGTATGGACTTGTTCTCAGTTCCATCAAGACTGATGAGAAAGTCATCAATGGCAACCTGATTCATCGCATCCTTGCCTTCCAGCTCAGGTGCGATTTTCTCGTTAACATTTGAAACCGCCTTTAAAACACCTTTTCCCCCATAGCGATCTTTGTCTCCGTCTCTGAGCTCAAGAGCTTCGTGTTTACCGGTAGATGCGCCAGATGGTACCGTAGCCCTTCCGAAAGACCCATCATCTAACCAGCAGTCAACCTGTACAGTTGGATTCCCACGTGAATCCAGAACTTCCCTTGCTTTTATTTTCTTAATTTTGGCCATTTTTAAAACTCCTCATTTAATTTTCTCTTCATCATTTTTATTTTAAGCTCAACTTTACCGAGATGCACGCGAATGTGGAGCATCACAGCATAGAGAATTGTAAAAGTAAGTAGTGAAAATAGCAGGGCATGAAGCATTTTGGGCGCAATAGCGAATCCCTTTTTTGAACTCTCTATGACAACCGGATGCAAAGATCTCCACAGTCTCACTGAAATAAAAACAAGTGGAACATCCAGGAAACCTATGATCGCAATAATAGCTGAAAGTCTCGCTCGTTTTTCATCCTCTTCGACAAAACCTCTCAGAATGAAGTATCCAACGAAGATGAACCACAAAAGTAGCATAGTTGTCAATCTTGGGTCCCACGTCCAGTATGTTCCCCACGCAGGTTTCGCCCACATAGAACCTGTTAGAATGGCAAGAGTCGCGAATACAATCCCGATCTCGGCAGAGGAGCTTGCTATTATATCGTAATTGATATTTGATTTCGCAAGGTACAGAATGCTATATACGAAAGTAACCGCAAATGCAATCATCATGACCCATGCAAGAGGAACGTGGAAGTAAAATATTCGCTGAATCTCGCCAAGAATGACCCCATGTGCGCCAGGCCACTTGGCACGAGGTGCATAGATAAAGGCTCCATAAAGTGCAAGAATCATGAATGGAAATGTTAGCCAGAGGAAAAATTTGTAAAGTTTGTTGTTCATCTTACCACCTCACTTTAAGCTCTCTTGCTGCTTTGACTTCGTTTAACCTTCTCACCGGTGTGTTATGTGGCGCCTCATGTAAAATCTCAGGATTTTCCATCGCCTCTTTTTTAATTTTTATCAATGTTTCTGCAAACTCATCAAGGGTTTCTCTACTCTCTGTTTCCGTTGGTTCAATCATCAGTGCCTCTGAAACAATCAATGGAAAATAAATTGTAGGGGCGTGAAATCCATAGTCAAGTAATCTCTTTGCAACGTCGAGTGTTTTTACCTTTCCGTATTTCCTCAGAAATTTGCCCGAAAGAACAAATTCGTGCATACAATGACTCTTATACGGCAGTGTGTATTCATCTTCAAGCAGAGCCTTCAGGTAATTAGCGTTGATAACAGCATTTTCTGCCACACTTTTGAGCCCTTCTTCTCCCATAATCAGTATATATGTAAGAGCCTTGATGAAGACGTTAAAGTTCCCGTAGAAGAAATGAACTTTCCCGATTGAATCCGGGAAATCGTAGGATAGTCTAAGCTCACCGTCTTCCTCAACGATTCTTGGGACAGGGAGAAATGGCTCCAGGAATTTTTTAACCCCAATGGGACCTGAACCAGGACCTCCACCTCCGTGAGGGGTTGAGAATGTCTTGTGTAAGTTAAAGTGCATAATGTCAAATCCAAGGTCACCGGGCCTGATGTACCCTACAAGAGCGTTCATATTTGCTCCATCCATGTACATGAGACCACCAACTTCATGTACCAGGCGAGAAATTTCGGTAATCTCAGTCTCAAAGAGTCCAAGTGTGTTAGGATTTGTTACCATAAATGCTGCAACTTCGTCGCTTAAGTTTGCCCTTAAATCTTCAATATCAACCCGGCCTTGCTCGTTGGATTTAATCTGCTTAGCAATGTATCCAGAAATTGTTACTGATGCTGGATTTGTCCCATGGGCCGAGTCCGGGATCAAGATATATTTACGGGGATTTCCCTGCTTCTCGTGGTATCTCCTGACGATCATCATACTGGTCAATTCACCATGGGCACCAGCCGCAGGTTGAAGGCTGATGGCCTCAAAGCCAGATATTTCGGCAAGGAGATTTTCAAGGTTTTTCATCAGTCGAAGGGCACCCTGGACAGTAGGCGACGGTTGTAATGGATGAATGTTCAGAAATCCCTCGAGTCTCGCCAGCTTTTCGTTTATCTTGGGATTGTATTTCATGGTGCAGGAACCGAGTGGGTAAAATCCCTTATCGACGTTATAATTCATATTGGATAATCTCACAAAGTGCCTTACAACTTCATTTTCAGTTACTTCCGGTAAATTGGGAGGAGATTTACGGATCAATCGTTCCGGTATCAATTCTTTTAAATCTTTCTTTTGGCCTTCATAATGCGGGAGTGAATAACCCTTTCTCCCCTCTTTTGAAAGTTCAATGATTAACTTTTCCGGCATAAAGACCTCCTATTTTTTTATGTACTTATCAATGATGGATTTAAAAGCCCCTGGATTTACCGTTCTTACTCCAAGTTTCTCTGCCCATTTAATAATTCCATGATCACTTGTTACAAGTGCTCCACTTAGTTCCATTGCAAGGAGAATTAAATCGACATCTTCCTTGGAGTCAATTATACCACTTCTTACGGCATTTCTGTATTTATTCCTGAGTTTTGAAATCGTTTTGTCACTTTCCTCACCTGATCTGACAGCCTCTTCTGCTACCCTCAGGCCTTTATCAATACGTGTACGAAGCTCCTCAATTAACTCGTAAAGTAAGAATCCTGGGACCATTATTTCGAATCTCTTTGGAGGTTTTATGTAAATGACTAATTCTGCATCTCCGGGCAATTCATTTTCCTCTACAAAATGGA
>JALSOD010000250.1 GCA_026986655.1 Caldifarciminota bacterium
ATTATGGCCAAATCTGGCGTCTCAAAGTCTGTGCCTCCAAGGAAAATTTATGAGGGATACATGGCCCGGGAAAGGAGAGAATATCTAAAATCCCGTTCTTTACTCGAAAGGTTACCCGAATTCTTTGAAAGGTTGAAAAAATTAGAAAAGGAAGTTTTCGGAGATGAAGCAAAGAACGATAAAAAATGAGATCAGTTTTGAAGGAACAGGTCTCCATACAGGTACCCATTGCAGGGTTACACTAAAACCTGCTCCCTCTGACACGGGTATCGTTTTTGTAGTTGAATCCGAGAAAATACCTGCAAATGTCGATTTTGTAAGTGAAACAACAAGGGGAACGACTCTTTCTAAAAATGGAATAACTGTTCGGACCGTGGAGCACCTGCTTTCTGCACTTGTGGGGATGTGGGTGGACAACGTCATTATTGAGGTTGAAGGGCCTGAAATCCCCGCACTTGATGGCTCCTCCAAAATTTTTGCTGAAGAAATAAATAGGGTGGGTGTTGTTGAACAGGATAAAGAAGTGAGAAAGCTTACTCTTAAGGACCCCTTCGTTAAAGAGTTTGGGGACCGGAAACTGATCTCTTATCCTGATTCTAAATTTTCAGTGAGTTTTGCCATCGACTATGAGGACAGAGTTGTCGGAAGACAGTTCCTTTCAATAGAAATCACACCAGAAAATTTTTTGAAACATGTGGCTTCAGCCAAAACATACGTCTTTGAACGGGACATAAAAGGGCTTCTGGAAGGTGGCTTCTCAAAGGGGGGATCCCTTAAAAATGCTATTGTGATTACGGACGATGGGATAAAAAATCCAGAAATTGTCACTTTTGACGATGAACCAGTACGACACAAAATTCTTGATCTTCTTGGAGATTTAGCACTTCTTGGCAGGGGAAGGATAACATTCTCGATCTACGCCGAAAAGACGGGACACAAACACCACATTGAGTTTGTCAAAGAGTTGAAAAGCAGGATTGTTTCAGGTAACGAATTATCGATCGATGACATCTTGAAGTACGTGCCGCACAGATATCCATTTCTGCTACTCGATAAAATTCTCTCATTAGAAAATGACAGGGTGCTTGCATTGAAGAACGTTACCTACAATGAACCATTTTTCGTGGGGCACTTTCCAGTTGAGCCTGTAATGCCAGGCGTTTTAATTATTGAGGCGATTGCCCAGGCCGGTGGCTTTATGCTTCTCTCCCATATTGAAAACAGGGAGAACAAGCTCGTGTTCTTTGCGGGAATTGATAATGCGAGATTCAGGAGGCCGGTTAAGCCCGGGGACCAGCTCATCATAGAGACCATACTGACAAAGAAGAGGGGTAGTATCGTGAAATTCAGGGGAGTTGCGAGGGTAAATGGCCAGGTGGTAGCTGAGGCTGACCTGATGGCAAGTATAGTTGAGAGGAGATAATGATGATTCACGAGACGGCAATTGTTGATAAAAGGGCAGAAATTGATCCATCAGTTGAAATTGGGCCGTACTCAATAATTGGTCCCGGGGTCAAAATCGGGAAAGGCACAAAGATCGGTTCATCTGTCCGTATCGAGGGTGAGACCATTATTGGTGAAAATAACAAAATTTTTCATGGCGCTACCATAGGACTTGATCCACAGGACTATGCATTTAAAAGAGAAAAATCCGGTGTAATCATTGGAAATAACAACATAATCCGGGAGTACGCTTCTATACACAGGGCAACAGGAGAGGGGAACTACACTATCGTAGGTGATAACAACTTCATAATGGCCTATGCGCACATTGCTCACAACTGCCATGTGGGGTCAAACATCATTATTGTGAATGCTGCACAGCTTGCCGGGCACGTTATCGTTGAGGATTTTGCCTACATCTCAGGACTGGTTGGTGTCCATCAATTCGTCAGGATCGGACGCTACTCTTTGATTGGGGCCAATTCAAAACTCGTTCAGGACCTTCCACCATTTGTTATTGCCCAGGGTGTATCAGCAAAGGCAACCGGGATCAACATCGTGGGACTCAAAAGGAAAGGTTTCACCCTGGATAGAATAAAGGTAATAAAGGAGATTTACAGAATTTTCTTCAGGTCCAATCTGAATACAAGCGAGGCACTTGAGGAAATCATGAGACAGTTCCCGGACAGTCCTGACGCACAGGAGTTCGTTGAATTTGTAAAAAATTCAAAAAGGGGAGTTTTAAAGAAAAGTGAAAGATAGAAAGATTAGAGTCGGAGTTGTCGGAGTGGGTCATCTGGGTTTCCAACATGCGAGGATAGTACATCAGCTTGAGCGAGCCGAGCTTGTAGGAGTGTTTGATATAAATTTAGAACGAGCCGAGTATGTGGCAAAAAGGTGGGATACTAAGGTTTTTAAAGATTTATACGAACTGCTTAATGAAGTTGAAGCAGTTAGCTGTGTGGTTCCTACAAGTTCTCACTATGAAGTAGCTAAAGAAATACTCGCGCACGGTATCCATCTCTTCCTCGAAAAGCCCATGACAGAGACGGTGAAACAGGCAGAGGAACTCGTCAAATTGTCAGAAAAAAAGGGAGTAAAATTACAGATCGGACATATTGAGAGGTTTAATCCCGCTGTACTCGCTGTCCACCAGTTTATAAATCACCCCAAATTTATTGAAAGTCATAGACTCGCACCATACAACCCCCGTGGCACAGACGTGGATGTAGTACTCGATCTCATGATACACGACCTTGACCTGATTATCTTTTACCTCGGTAAGGAGCCTGTAAAGGTTGAAGCTGTCGGTGTTCCTGTTATTACCGATAAAGTCGACATTGCAAATGCAAGACTGGAGTTTGATAACGGAGAAATTGCAAATGTTACGGCCTCACGGATTTCAATTGAAAAATTACGAAAAATCAGGATGTTCCAGAAAGATATGTACATCTCAATTGACTACCTTCATAGAGATGTGGAGTTTTATAGAAAATATGGGGACGAGATTATCCCTTTCTTCCCGGAAGTAAACAAAAGCTTAGAACCATTAAAACTCGAACTTGAAAGCTTTGTGTCCTCTATCTTGAAAGATACAAAACCTCCTGTGACCGGTATGGACGGTCTCAGGGCTCTACGTGTAGCACTAAGGGTCAAAGAGGATATCGCAAAACGCATCCATAACTTCATTTAGACTCAAGTCTTAGCCACGTTACTATATTTACGGACATAGAGATTCCTTCATGTCCAATTGTTCAATTCCATTTGATGATCTTAGAAATATTGTTGTAAGATAAAGATTATCAATTCTGTAATATTTAAAACAATGTCCATTTTGACATAGACTGTTACCAGCAATATAATCCAGTAAAAGTTATTCCGGGAAAGGGGGAAATGTATTATGGAATTAAATAAAAAGCAGATTTGGTTAGTTGCCCTTCTTCTTGTAATCTCGAGTATTGCATTCGGGATTTCTTTCACTTTTATCTTAAAAAGTCACCACATTGTACCAATATTTCGAAATACTGTTCTTTTTTTCTGGGCCTATCTTGTTTTTGTAACACTCTTTGTCATAGGAATTTTCTACTATCTCCTTGCTCACCTGATAAAACAGGTACAGGTTAGAGAGGAAAGAATTGAACTCATCAACAGGTTGTACCGCACATTATCAAGGATTAACAGACTTGTGATTGTAGCTGATAACAAAAAAGAACTCCTTAAAGATACATGTAAGGTCTTCGTGGACGAAGGACGTTTTGAACTTGCATGGGGAGCACTCATCGAAGATGAAGAGATTAAGGAAGTTTCTTGTAGGGGGATTGATCAACCGGGAGAAATAACAGATGTCCTTGTTTCACTCATCAAAACACGTGAAGATGAATTCTTCGAAAGACTAAAACGGGGAGAAATTATTCTCTTTGAAACTCTCGGGGACGGAGATACTCCCTCGTGGCTCGAGGGAATTCTTCGATTTGGCTTTCAATCCTGTGCCTGCATTCCTATTCTCATTGGTGATGAACTTGTCGCCCTTGTGGGAATCTATTCAAAAAAATCTCTCCTCATAAATGACCCCGAGGAGATGCGTCTCCTGAAAGAAATCCAGTCTGACCTTTCCTTTGCGTTCAACATGATATCGAAGCTTGAATTTGAAAGGTTGCTCCTCAAGGCTTTTGAACAAACCAATGAGATTATAGTAATTACAGATAAAAACGGAAGGGTGATTTATGCGAACCCAGCAGTTGAAAAACTCTCGGGTTATAAATTACAAGAAATAGTGAACAGGAAAGCAAGTTTACTTGATACGGAAAATCTGATAGAGGAGGAAAAGGCTATCCTGAAGGAAAAATTAGAAGAGGGAGGACCTTTCTCCTGGATAACGGTCGATAGAAAAAAAAGTGGGGAGATTTACCATCTTGATCAGGTAATTACACCAATTAAGGATAAATCGGGGAATATCACAAACTACGTCATAACGGGAAGGGATATTACAAGTGAAAAGCACCTTCGTGAAAAGCTAAAAGAGGTGCTTTACAAAGACCCTGTGACAAATCTACCGAATAGATTGTACCTTGAGGAAAAACTTCATACCGCAGTTGAAAATGCAAGAAAAAAGAAAGAGAATGTCGCACTCTTCTACCTCGATATCTGGGGATTCAGTGAGATCAACGGCACCTATGGTTTCAAAACAGGAGATAGTGTTCTGACGATTGTTGGAGAAAGATTAAAAAATGCTGTTGGAGATATAAACTCCGTTGCGAGATTGGGTGGTGATGAATTTGGAATACTCGTTGAGGGCCTTAAAAGCATAGATGAGGTAAGGTTCTGGCTAAATAAGATCATCGAATCATTCAAAGAACCTATGAAGGTGGATGAGCACGAGATTCATCTTGATATAAACATAGGGATATCAGTCTTCCCGGATGGAGCAAATTCCGTTGAATTGATCTCACAGGCAGATGCAACCCTGAAGAATGCCAAGGAGGAGGGCCCAGGAGCATACAAATTCTTCACCGAGGAAATAACCATAAGGATGCAGAGAAAATTAATTATGGACAACCGATTAAAGGAAGCGGTTAGAAACAAAAACTTTATGCTCTATTATCAACCTGTGGTAGACCTCAAAAGCGGTTATATCCTTGCGTTCGAAGCACTTATGAGATGGCATGATAGCAAGTTGGGTTGGGTTCCACCAGATGAATTCATCCCTGAGATGGAAACTCTTGGACTCATAGTAGAGGTTGGCAACTGGGTCCTCGACAAATCATGGGTGGACCTGCGGGAATTTCTGAAAATTAACGAGGATCTGAAGGTTGCCATAAATCTTTCCCCTATCCAATTACGAAAAGAAATATTTTTCGACAATATTATTGCACGACTTAAAAGGTCAGATTTAACACCAGAGCATTTTGCTTTTGAGATCACAGAGAGCGACCTCATGACGAATATAGAAAAGATCAGCGAATTTCTCAAAATTTTGAGAGAGATGGGGATTCAGGTTGATATTGACGATTTTGGTACTGGCTACTCCTCTCTTGCCTATCTAAAAAAATTGCCAATTGACCACATCAAAATCGATAAATCGTTCGTTATGGACATTCCAGCTGATAAAGACGACATGGTAATTGTCCAGGCAATTACCACGATGGTACACGAACTCGGGCTCGAGGTGATCGCCGAGGGTGTGGAGACCATCAAACAGGTGAGATTCCTGAAAGATCTGGGTGTCGAGCATGGCCAGGGATATTACTTCTCCAAGCCACTACCACGCGATGAGGCCCTCGAGTTACTGGTCGAAAATCAAAAGAAACCCTTCGAGGTCTAAGTGAAAAAAGTACTTCTGATTCGACTATCTTCGCTTGGAGACCTTGTAATTGTCTCCTCGGTCTTAGAGCTCTTGAAACATCGTCCTTACGAAATATATCTTGTGACTTACAAAAATTTTGCACCACTCTTTGAACATGATCCAAGAATCAAGGAGATAATTACTGTTCCAAGACCCTATAAGTTAAAGGATATCCTGAATGTCATAAAAAAGATACGCGAACAGGACTTCGACTTCGCTTTTGATCTGCAATTTAAAGTTCTAAGCCAGGTAATTCTCAAATTTTCCCGTGCTAAATTTAAATATACCTACGACAATCGGCGAAAAGAAAGGGTTAGAGCCGTGAAGTCGAAAATAATCCCCGAAGAAATTCCTGTATACGAGCTCTATTCGCGCCCCATTAAGGAGACCCTTGAACTCGATGACCCAACCACATGTCCGGTACTTTATCCATACCCCATAGATTTAACACTACCAGAGAAATACATCGTCATCTCGCCGGGAGCAAAGCACGCTACAAAAATGTGGCCTTACTATGGCGAGCTTGTGACAGTTTTGAAAAATCTTTACAGGGAGTATGAAATAGTTGCAATCGGGGACTCAAAAGACTCGGCTGTGGTTGAGCCCTATAGAAATGAAGTGCTGGATTTAACAGGAAAAACGAGAATTCCAGAATTACTAAAGGTAATAGAGAGAGCCTCTCTTGTAGTTTCCAACGATTCTGCCGCAATGCACATCGCATCTGCATACAAAGTCCCCACAGTTGCAATCTTTGGCCCAACAATCCCTGAATTCGGTTTTCGTCCATGTAATGCTGAAATTGTAGAGATCAAAGGTCTCCCCTGTAGACCCTGCTCTCTCCACGGAAGTGAAAAATGCCCACTATCACATTTCAGGTGTATGAAGGAAATAAACGTAGATATGGTGATCAAAGCGATAAAGAAAATTTTCCCTTGAAAACCTGATTCTTATACTTACCAATTACAATTAACCTCACAAATTCATATTCTACAAAAATAACTGAGTCCAAGCTCTCTCAAATGAACCCCTCTTTATAGTACTTTTTTACTGTTTACACTTCGAACCTGCGACAATAAAATAAACCTCGATTCTTAAAAATTGACTCAGGGTCGAAAATGGAAAATAAGATCTTCTCTCTCGAAATTGATCATACAAGATGCCCCATAGAGATCAGAGAAAAGCTGGAGATTGGTAAAGACCTCATACACTCTCACCTACTCCATTTCAAAAACAATTATAAAATTGACGAAGTTTTCATGCTCTCAACATGTAACAGGATGAATCTTACCGCTTATGGGGAAGTTAAAGATCCCTTGACCCTCTTTGAAGGGCGTGTACCCCCCAGATACATCTCTATTTACCGTGGAAAACATGCCGTCGAGCACCTGTTTTCAATCGCCTCCGGTCTTGAATCTCAGGTAATCGGCGAATATGAAATTCTTGGTCAATTAAAAGAAGCCTTTCAGATTGCCGAAGATACCGGGACTCTCGGCAAAGTCCTGCGTGAATTGCTGATCCGGGCTATAAGAACCGGAAAGAGGGTAAGAAGGGAAACGGGGATTTCTAACGGCAACATCTCTTTTGCATCAATTGCATACAGTCTTATTCACAGTAAGTATGGGGAAAAGAGAGACCTGAAGATTTTCATCATTGGCACCGGCACTATTGCAAAAAATCTCATTCTGATACTTAAAAAACATGGATACTCTGAAATTTTTGTGACATCTCCCTCATCAAGTGATAGGACCTTTGAATTTGCACACCAGATGGCAATCAATCCAGTTGATCTCAAAATTCTTACCGAGGCAGATGTCATCGTAACAGCCACCGATAGGCAGGTTATTTCCCCGGACAGCATTAAAGAAGCTATGAAATCCCTCACGATTATAGACCTGGGCTTCCCCCGAAATGTCTCTCCAGAGGTGAAAAATTTAAAAAATGTGGAAGCCTACGATCTCGATGATCTGAAAGAGATGAGATTTCAGGAACTTACAAGAAGGGGTGGAGAGATTCCAAAAGCGAGAAAGATTATCTCCGAAGAGGCGGAAAAATTTATTGAATGGTTGAGAATTTTAACTGTCGCCCCAGTTATAAAGAAAATTCATGAACAGGCTGAAATGACGCGTATCAGGGAACTTGAAGTCTTACTTGCCTCAGGACATCAGATCGACAAAAAACTTCTCGACAGATTCAGCTCGAGGCTTGTGAAAAAAGTGCTTCACAGCTCGGTCAAAGAAATTAAAGGACTGGTAAAGAACAACGGTAAAAATCACGATTATGTGAGAAAGATAGTGGTCGGGACACGTGGTAGTAAACTTGCACTGATTCAGACAAACCAGGTTATCGGGCTTCTTAGAGAAAAATTTCCGTCAGTAGAATTTGAAATTAAAATCGTTAAAACAACAGGTGATAGGGGCAAAATA
>JALSOD010000251.1 GCA_026986655.1 Caldifarciminota bacterium
CTCAACAAGATAATTAAAAATTTTTTCAACGCTTTCTCCTATGGAAAGTTTATCAGTTTCTACAACAATTTCAGGATTTTCGGGTTCTTCATAGGGTGCAGAAATTCCTGTGAAATCCTGGATAATGCCAGCACGGGCTTTTTTGTATAACCCTTTTGGGTCGCGCTGCTCGGCCACCTCAAGCGGACATTTGACATACACTTCTATAAATTTCCCATCATCAATAAGCGAACGAGCCCTTCTCCTATCCTTTCGGTAAGGAGATATGAATGAGACGAGAACTACAATTCCGGCTTCCCAGAATAATCTTGCTACTTCGCCCACGCGTCTTATGTTTTCAGCACGATCCTCCGGAGAAAATCCAAGATCGGAATTTAAACCGTGTCGGACATTATCTCCATCCAGTAAAAAGGTGTGAATACCAAGCTTATTTAATCTATACTCAAGCTCATTGGCAAGAGTTGACTTACCAGATCCAGATAACCCGGTAAACCAGATTACGGCAGCGCTGTGCCCTTTTATCCTTTGTCTCTCTTCTCTCGTAACTTTGTTGTCATGCCAGTATACTTCAGCCATTTATATTCTCCCATTTTTAAGAAATTTATCTTTAACATAATTGTAAACTTTATCTATAGCTTCATTTATTGATAATTTTTCCGTATCCACCACAATATCAGGATTTTGGGGTTCCTCATAAACATCTGATATTCCTGTGAAATTTTTAATCTCGCCTTTTATTGCCTTTTCATACATACCATTTTTGTCCCTTTTCCTGCAAGTATCAACGGAAGCTTTTACATAAACTTCAACAAAATTTCTTACATTCTTTCTTACAAAATCTCTGCTTTCTTTGTATGGAGAAATAAATGAGGCGACGCTTGAAATTCCCTGCTTTTCGAGGATACTCACAAGATGTCCAACTCTCTTTATATGTCTATTTCTCTCCTCACGCGTGTATCCTGTTTCAGGGAAAAGGCTTCTCACATCCTTGCTGTCAAGACGCTGGATTTTGATTCCGTCTTTTTTCAGTCTCTCATACACGCCATCGGCTATTGTTGTCTTACCTGAGAGAGGCAATCCTGTAAACCATACCACAAAGGATGGAATCTCTTTTTTCCCGAATTTTACTCTGTTCCATACTCTCTCATGTCCAAAGTAAACTACCATTTTTATAATTGCTTCAAGGACGCCAACAGCGGCAGCAAGGTCGAGTCTCCTGAAAAAAGCGTAAACGAGTGTCATGGTGGTGAGTGTAGCAAGTATTCTCCACGAGATAGCTTTCAGAATAGATCTGGTTCTTGTCTCAATATACATATCTCACATATACTTTGATTTTTCAAAAATTTGATTACTAATTTTAACAATTTTTTCAACCACTTTTAAAACTTTTCTATGCAATTTTTTAGATGGTTTCCAGCCTATGAAACCGGCTGAGCCTGTGATGAGAAGTTTTTTCAATTTTTAACTCCTGTTGTGTTTTTTCACACGGAGACACAGAGGGCACGGAGATTTTTTTCAATCCCCCTTAGTCCCCCTTTTTCAAAGGGAATCTGTAATGTATTTTCAATCCTCCTTAATCCCCCTTCTCCAAGGGGGATTTTTGAATCCCCCTTAATCCCCCTTTTTAAAAGGGGGATTTTGAGAATCCCTCTGAGTCCCCTTTTTGACAAAGGGGGATATTATTGCTTTTCCTTGATTTTCTCCCATATAAGACAGAAAGTAATTATAATACTTCATTCATCCTTTAGCATTTGGTTTAAAATATTTTCTAATTCTGGTAGTTTGTTGTTTATTACATCCCACAAAATTTCCAGATCTACACTAAAATATTCATGAATCAGTATATCTCGCATTCCT